>CAYTSL010000364.1:0-2365 GCA_964440415.1 uncultured Flavobacteriaceae bacterium | reverse complement strand
TTACGCAGATTTTTTATAAATTCTTATCTCTTTTCTCCTAAAATCAAGAATTCTTTCTTCCCTTAATTCATTTAAAAGAATGTTTAAAGTTGGTCGTGAAGTGCCAATTAATGAAGCAATATCTTTTTGTGTGTATGGATGTTTAATTACATGATCACCTGTTTTTTCACAGTCGTAACCATATTCTATACAAAGTTCATCAAGAAATTCTACAAGCCTTGTTTTGGTATCTTTAAATAATAAAAGTTGAAGTCTTCTTTCTAATTTTCGAAATTTAAAACCAATAAATTTATATACCTTAAAACTAAATGCTTGATTATTTCGCATTAAACCATGCATAGTTTCTACACCTATTGGGCAAATAGAGGTTTCATTATCTATAGATTGGGCAAATTCCCTGCGCTTATCTTCTCCAAGTATAGCTTTTTCACCAAATAATTCACCACGTGTTAAAATTGCATTAATAACTTCTCCTCCATCTTCATTATAATAACCGATTTTTACTTTGCCTTTTTCTATTAAGTATACTTTATTGGCAGAATCATCTTCAAAATAGATATAATCTTTCTTTTTATAAGTTTCAAAATCATGATCCTTTTTGTATGCCTTGAATTTATGAGGACAAAGCACCTTAAAAAGATTGACATCGTCAAAATACCAAAAGGGATTCATAGCTTGTTTTTAATTTTTTTATTAACCCAAAGATAGTCAATAATCGTATTTTTTATTACAAATAAAGTATAAAAAAGCCTCTGAATATCTTCAGGAGTTTGAGTATAATAAATACTTAAGTAACACTTCGACAAGCTCAGTGTGACAAAAGAAAAAAGAATTATGCGTTCTCTTTTTTAATCAAGTTTAATGCAGAACCTTCCTTATACCATTCTATTTGAGACTGGTTATACGTATGGTTTACCATGATTATATCTTTACTGTCATCAGTATGAACAGCCTCAATTGTTAGTTGTTTTCCAGGTGCGAATTCATTTAAATCTACAAAGTTAAATGTGTCATCTTCTTGAATTAAATCATAATCACTTTCGTTGGCAAATGTTAAGCCTAACATACCTTGTTTTTTAAGGTTTGTCTCATGGATTCTTGCAAATGATTTTACAATAACCGCAGCAACACCTAAATGACGTGGTTCCATTGCAGCATGCTCTCTTGATGATCCTTCTCCATAATTATGGTCACCAACAACAATTGTTTTTACTCCTGCAGCTTTGTAAGCTCTTGCTGTATCTGGCACACCTCCAAATTCTCCTGTTAATTGGTTTTTAACAAAGTTTGTTTTCTTACCAAAAGCATTTACAGCTCCAATTAAACAGTTATTAGAAATGTTATCTAAATGACCTCTAAAACGTAACCAGGGTCCTGCCATAGAAATGTGGTCTGTTGTACATTTTCCAAATGCTTTTATCAATAATTTTGCACCCTTAATTTCAGTACCTAGTGGTTCAAAAGGAGTCAGCAATTGAAGCCTTTCCGATGTTGGGCTAACTGAAACATTTACACCACTTCCGTCTTCAATAGGCTCTACATAACCATTATCCTTTACTTCAAAACCTTTAGGAGGTAATTCCCATCCTGTTGGTTCATCAAACATTACTTCTTCTCCATTTTCATTAATCAACTTATCCGTTAAAGGATTAAAATCCAATCTTCCTGCAATGGCTATTGCAGCAGTTATTTCTGGTGATGCTACAAACGCATGTGTATTAGGATTACCATCTGCTCGTTTCGCAAAGTTTCTATTAAAAGAATGTACAATACTATTTTTGGGTGCATTTTTAGGATCATTATATCTTGCCCATTGACCTATACAAGGTCCGCAAGCATTGGTAAATATTTTAGCATCTAAATTCTCAAAAACTTCAAGAATCCCATCTCTATCAGCTGTATAACGCACTTGTTCTGAACCAGGGTTAATTCCTAATTCTGCCTTCATTTTTAAGCCTTTATCTATAGCTTGTTGAGCAATGGAAGAGGCACGCGATAAATCTTCGTATGATGAGTTTGTACAAGAACCTATTAATCCCCATTCTACTTTCATTGGCCAGTCATTGGCTTTGGCCTTATCAGTCATAGCTTTACCCACAGTAGTTGATAAATCTGGTGTAAATGGTCCGTTTAACAATGGCCCTAATTCAGACAAGTCTATATCGATTACTTGATCAAAATAGTCTTGTGGATTTGCATACACTTCAGGGTCCGCAGTTAGATAATCTTTTACCTTATTTGCAGCATCAGCTACATCCTCTCTATCAGTGGCACGTAAATAACGTTCCATAGATTCGTCATAACCAAATGTTGAAGTGGTTGCTCCTATTTCAGCTCCCATATTACAAATGGTCCCTTTTCCTGT
>CAYTSL010000363.1:0-2371 GCA_964440415.1 uncultured Flavobacteriaceae bacterium | reverse complement strand
GTAAGATTTGTAATTCATCATGATATTCCTAAAAGTATAGAAAGTTACTATCAGGAAACTGGACGTGGAGGTAGAGATGGCGGTGAAGGTCATTGTCTTGCATTTTATGCTTATAAGGATATTGAAAAATTGGAGAAATTCATGTCTGGTAAACCAGTTGCAGAACAAGAAATAGGACATGCATTACTGCAGGAAGTTGTAGCCTATGCAGAAACATCTATTTCCAGACGTAAATTCATGCTACATTATTTTGGAGAAGATTTCGACAGTGAAACTGGAGAAGGCGGTGATATGGATGACAATGTTAGATATCCTAAAAAGAAACATGAGGCAAAGGAAAATGTGGTTATACTTCTTCAAGTAGTAGTTGATACAAATCAAAAGTATAAAAGCAGGGATCTGGTAAATGTATTGGTTGGGCATGCAAATGCTTTAATTAAGTCTCACAAAACAGATTCTCAACCTTTTTTTGGTATTGGTAAAGAAAAGGATAAAGGTTATTGGATGGCCTTAATACGACAAGTTTTAGTTGCAAAACTTCTCAATAAGAATATTGAAACATATGGTGTTCTGAATATTACACAAGTTGGAAGGGATTTTCTAAAATCTCCAAAACCTTTTGATATGACAGAGGACCATGTATTTGATGATAGTACTGATGATAGCATAATGACAGCTTCTAGATCTGGAGGAGGTGCTGCAGATGCTAATCTACTAGCTATGCTGAAAGATCTAAGAAAATCTAATGCTAAAAAATTAGGAGTTCCTCCATTTGTAATTTTTCAGGACCCTTCATTAGATGATATGGCATTAAAATATCCTATTTCACTTAATGAGCTAAATAACATACATGGAGTAGGTGAGGGAAAAGCCAAAAAATATGGACAAGATTTTGTGAAACTCATTGCAGAATATGTTGAGGAAAATGATATTTTACGACCAGACGACCTTGTTGTTAAATCGACGGGATCTAATTCGGCATTGAAATTATATATCATTCAAAATGTGGACAGAAAGTTACCATTGGATGATATAGCTTCTGCTAAAGGGATGGATATGAAAGAATTTGTAAAGGAAATGGAAGCAATTGTTTTTTCTGGAACTAAACTTAATATTAGTTATTGGATAGATGATATCCTTGATGAAGATCAGCAGGAAGAAATTCATGAATATTTTATGGAATCTGATACAGATAAAATAGATGCTGCAATTGATGAATTTGACGGTGATTACGATGATGAAGAATTACGCCTTTTCAGAATAAAATTTATCAGTGAGGTAGCAAATTAATTTCTACTAAAACTTTAATACTTTTCAACTTTTTCTATTCTACTATATTTGTATCTTTGCGACCAAATCAAAAAATTACAACATGCAAGACGGTTTATACGCAAAATTCAATACAAGTAAAGGAGAAATATTAGTAATACTAGAATTTGAAAAAACTCCTGGTACAGTAGGAAATTTTGTGGCTTTGGCAGAAGGAGATTTAGAAAACTCTGCTAAACCACAAGGTCAAAAATATTATGATGGTCTTAAGTTTCACAGAGTCATTCCTGATTTCATGGTTCAAGGTGGTTGCCCTCAAGGTACAGGAACAGGAAACCCTGGTTACCAATTTGATGATGAATTTCATCCAGATCTAAAACACAACGCTCCTGGAATTTTATCCATGGCAAATGCTGGTCCAGGAACAAACGGCAGTCAGTTTTTTATTACTCACATTGCCACTCCTTGGTTAGATAATAAACATACTGTTTTTGGTCGAGTTGAACATGGACAAGAAGTTGTTGATGAGGTCACACAAGATGACACAATTGAAAGTTTAGAAATAATTAGGGTTGGAAAAGAAGCAGAATCCTTTAGTGCTATTGAGGCTTTTAGAACTTTTGAAGGATCAAGAGAGAAGCAATTAGAAGAAGAGAAAATAAAAGCAGAGGAAGAATTAGAAAAATTGGCATCTGGTTTTGATAAAACTGATAGTGGATTGCGTTACCAAATCTTACAAGAAGGAAGTGGGTTGAAGGCAGAGAAAGGCAAAACTGTTTCTGTTCATTATAAAGGCCAACTATCTGATGGTACTGTATTTGATTCTTCGTATAAGCGCAATGAACCAATTGATTTCCCCTTGGGAGTAGGACAAGTAATTAAAGGATGGGATGAAGGAATTCAACTATTAAAAGTAGGGGACAAAGCCCGTTTAGTGATACCAAGTAGTCTTGGTTATGGCGCTCAAGGAGCAGGAGGAGTGATCCCACCTAATGCAACATTAATTTTTGATGTTGAATTAATGGAGAGATGCACAGATACATACCTGCACTACTTAAAATTCAAGGATTTAGGATCGGAGAGATAAAAGTTAAACACTTTG
>CAYTSL010000362.1:0-2373 GCA_964440415.1 uncultured Flavobacteriaceae bacterium | reverse complement strand
TCTTATTTTTGTCCTATCCTTTCAATTTTTAAAATATTAATAGCATTATGAGTAAAGACACTTTACTTAAAGAAATTTACACTTATCAAGACGTATTAAGCTCGTCGTTGGAGTACTTTAAAAACGATGAATTAGCTGCGACCACTTGGATCAATAAATATTGTTTAAAAGACAAAAATGGTAATTATTTAGAGAGATCACCAGATGATATGCATCATAGAATGGCGATTCAATTTGGAAGAATTGAAAGTAAATACTTGATTAGTGAAAGTTCAACCGATAATTTATCGGCTTATGGTAAAAAAAGAGAACCCCTTACTACTGACAAAATATATCAACTTTTCAAAGACTTTAAATATGTAATTCCACAAGGAAGTGTTATGTATGGTCTTGGGAATAATGAAGTAATAGCATCATTGTCGAATTGTATAGTGGTGCCTTCAGTTTTAGACTCTTATGGTGGTGTGTGTTACACAGATCAACAATTAGCTCAATTATTTAAAAGAAGATGCGGAGTAGGTGTGGATCTGTCAGAATTAAGACCTAAAGACGCTAATGTATCGAATGCCGCTGGCTCAACCACAGGAGCGGTTTCCTTCATGAATCGTTTTTCCAATACTACACGAGAAGTTGCCCAGAATGGTCGTCGAGGAGCACTCATGTTGACTTTGGACGTAAAACATCCTGATATCGAGGATTTTGTTACCATTAAACAAGATCTTACAAAAATAACTGGAGCGAATGTATCTATTCGCTTATCAGATGAATTTATGAATGCTGTAGTGAATAATGATAAATTCACTCTTCAATGGCCTATTGATAGCAAAGAGCCCCAATATACTAGGGAAATAGATGCTAATGACCTTTGGGAAAAGATTATCACTTGTGCTCACAATACTGCTGAACCTGGACTAATATTCTGGGACAGACAGCATGATTATTCAACATCTTCGGTTTATCCTGAATTTAAGAACAGTTCTACGAATCCGTGTTCAGAAATCGCAATGCAAGGAGGAGATAGTTGCAGATTGATAGCGGTTAATCTTTTTAGTTTTGTTGAAGAACCATTTACCAAAAAAGCGAAATTCAATTCTAAAAAATTCTACGAAGTTGTATATGAAACACAACGTTTAATGGATGATTTGGTGGATTTAGAATTAGAAGCTGTTGAAAAAATATTAGCTAAAATTGAAGCAGATCCGGAACCAGATCATATAAAATATGCGGAAAAAGAAACGTGGAAATTATTAGAAGAAACGGGACGTAAAGGAAGACGAACTGGATTAGGTTTTACGGCCTTGGCAGATGCAGTTGCGGCGCTTGGAATTAAGTTTGATACTGATGAAGCTTTAACTGTGGTTGATGAAATGAT
This sequence comes from uncultured Flavobacteriaceae bacterium, assembly GCA_964440415.1. GTDB lineage: Bacteria > Bacteroidota > Bacteroidia > Flavobacteriales > Flavobacteriaceae > Site-B1. The sequence goes on along the minus strand of CAYTSL010000362.1, from coordinate 1,001 downwards.
GAAAACAAAAATGACAGCCGAATTTGATAGTAGTATCGATATGGCAATCACTAGAGGACAGTTTGAAGTGTTCAATAGAAATATTGAAGATACATCAGAATTTGTGCAAATGATACAAGAGGAATTTCCAGAGATGTATCAACGCATGATGGAAAATGGACGTAGAAACATTTCTATAAGTACTGTGGCTCCAACAGGATCATTGAGTATGTTGGCTCAAGTATCTTCTGGAATTGAACCTGTGTTTTCGCTATCGTACGTACGTAGAAGAAAAGTAAACACAAGCGATGAAAATTCTAAAGTTGATTTTGTTGATGATTTAGGAGATGCGTTTGAAGAGTTTACAGTCTATCATAAAAACCTGGAAACCTGGATGAATACATCTGGTAAAACAGACGCATTGGAAAGTCCATATGCAGGAGCAACTGCACCTGAAATAGATTGGAGAAAACGTGTGGAGATGCAGGCGTTAGTTCAAAAATACACAACGCACTCAATTAGTTCGACTATTAATTTAGCATCAGATGTAACGGTTGATTTAGTTGGCGATATTTATGTTGATTCCTGGCAAAAAGGATTAAAAGGAATCACTGTTTACAGAGATGGTTCTCGTAGCGGAATTTTAGTTTCTACTGACAAGAAAAAGGAAGAAATTGAGAATAAATACTTGACCGAAACCTTTGTTACTAAACGTCCGCATAAGATTGAAGCAGAAATTGTTCGTTTCCATAATGAGTCAGAAAAATGGTTGGCAGTTATAGGTTTAGTTGATGGAAGACCTTATGAAGTATTTACTGGAAAAATGAAAGATGCTTTTAATCTTCCGCAATGGGTAGAAAAAGGTTGGGTTTTAAAGAGCAGAAATAAAGAAGGTGTGTCAAGATACGATTTTCAATACATTGATAGTGATGGTTACAAAACCACTATTGAAGGCTTATCACGTTCTTTCAATAAAGAATTCTGGAACTATGCTAAATTAATTTCCGGAGTACTGCGTCATG
>CAYTSL010000361.1:0-2383 GCA_964440415.1 uncultured Flavobacteriaceae bacterium | reverse complement strand
ACTTCTTTCCTCCTACGACAATCACAATTTCCCCTTTTGGTGGTTTGATGGTGTAATGTTCTAAAACCTCTGTAGTAGTTCCTCGAATAGTTTCTTCGTATAATTTGGTTAGCTCTCTTGAAACTGAAACTTGTCTGTCTTCTCCAAAATATTCGACGAAATTGGTAAGTGTTTTTATCAGTTTATGAGGACTTTCGTAAAATATCATAGTTCGGTTTTCTTCTACAAGAAACTTTAATCGTGTTTGTCTTCCTTTTTTGACTGGTAAAAATCCTTCGAATACAAACTTATCATTTGGTAGTCCAGAATTTACAAGAGCAGGCACAAAAGCCGTTGCTCCGGGTAAACATTCTACTTGAATATTGTTTTCTATACATGCTCTGGTTAATAAAAATCCAGGATCTGAAATAGCTGGTGTTCCTGCATCACTTATTAGTGCAATTGTTGTTCCTGATTTTAGTTTTTTAACCAATGCATCAATGGTTTTATGCTCATTGTGCATGTGATGACTTTGCATATGGGTGGTAATGTCAAAGTGCTTTAATAATTTCCCAGAAGTTCTTGTGTCTTCTGCAAGAATTAAATCAACTTCCTTTAAGACTTTAATAGCTCTTAAAGTAATGTCATCTAGATTTCCAATTGGTGTTGGTACAAGGTAGAGCCTGTTCATTAAGCAAACTTTGCTTCAATAATTTCCAAGAAACGGGATTCAAATTCCTCTTTATCCTTCCAATTATTATAATCTGGTTTAACTATATTGTTTAAGAAGGTAAATGCTTCATTATAAGAAGAACTTGTAATTAATTGTGATAATACACGATCGTAGTCCTCATTGCTTCCATTAAACAAATGTTTAATAAATGCCAATTTATCATTTAAACCAATGCTTAATCCGCCTTTAAGTTTATCATTCAATGATTTTTTAAGGGTCAATCTTGCTTCTGCTTCCTCAATTGGCTCAAATTCTGGAGTTTCTTTAAAATCTGCTGTGATTTCCTCTAGATCGTTTTTATGATATTGAGTCTTTGGAATTGCTTCTTCAAAAATTTTATCCACGTTTTGGCTTTCTGGAGGCATTTGGGCAACCATGTCCTTTATTTTTTCCATAACCGGTTCCATTATACCATCATCTTCAACTTCATCTAAATTTATGTAAACTTTGTCTTCAACTTCAATATTATCACTTACCTTATTGTTAAATGCAACATCTAACATATCAAAAAATGAAGAGTCGTTCCCTATGGTCGGTATATCCCCTTCAAAATTTTCATGTGCAAATTTTAAAACACATAATTTCTCGTAAAGCTCTTCTACAACCTTATGCATTTTTAACACATCCTCTTTCCCATTAAGCTTAAGAATCCTATGGGCTATACTCATCAAATCCGATTCTAACTTCTTTTTCATAACTTTTAAATTTTATATTATTTTAGGGCTTTGATTTTTAATAAATTTGATTCACCTTTAAACAAACGAAATTTTATATTCGTTTAGTGCTAAAATTACAAAATGTTTCTTGAAAATACAGTAAATCATAAAGAGCAATTTGGATGGATAGAAGTGATTTGTGGATCTATGTTCTCTGGAAAAACGGAAGAATTGATTCGTAGATTGAAACGCGCTCAATTTGCTAGGCAAAAGGTTGAGATATTTAAACCTACGATTGATGTGCGTTATGATGAAGACAAAGTTGTCTCTCATGATTCCAATGAAATACGCTCTACTCCTGTTCCTGCCGCGGCTAATATTCCAATTTTAGCCGATGGTTGTGATGTTGTTGGAATTGATGAAGCACAATTTTTTGATGATGAAATAGTTCGTGTATGTAATGATTTAGCAAATAGTGGAATTAGAGTAATTGTTGCTGGATTAGATATGGATTTTAAGGGTAATCCTTTTGGTCCTATGCCAAATTTAATGGCAACGGCAGAGTATGTAACTAAAGTTCATGCCGTTTGCACAAGAACTGGGAATTTGGCCCAATACAGTTTTAGAAAAGCTAAAAGCGAAGATTTGGTTTTACTTGGTGAAGTAGATGAATATGAGCCTTTAAGTAGAGCTGCTTACTTTAAAGCTACAATGCGCGAAAAATTAAGAAATATTAAAGTTAAAGATGCTCAAGAAGTCCCTTCAAAACCCGAATAAATCCTATGCCACAAGCCCAAGAAACTATACTTGAAATTGATTTAAAGGCTTTAAAACATAATTTCGAGTATTTAAAGTCAAAATTAAATACCAACACTAAATTCTTGGCGGTAGTAAAAGCTTTTGGCTATGGTAGCGAAGCTGTTGAGATTTCCAAATATTTACAAGAATTAAATGTTGATTATTTTGCCGTTGCATACGTAAGAGAAGGGATTAGCTTAAGAAATGCTGGAATAAC
>CAYTSL010000360.1:0-2387 GCA_964440415.1 uncultured Flavobacteriaceae bacterium | reverse complement strand
CGGTCGCTTCACCACCTTCGCTAACCACCGTGCGAAGCTCGACATCTTCGCGTAGCCCCTTGCCGGGGAACTGGGCGCCTCGATAGTATTCATATCCGTCCGCCATCGCCCCAACGGGAGCCAAGCCCAGAAGGGCCACCATCAAGACCAGTCGTCGATCGTTCATGTTCATATTGTTGCTAGAAATTTTTTTGCGGGATGTCCCGGAGGACGTTGTTAGGAGATCGGATTCGCCCGCCCAAGGCAAACCTATTCCGAAAATCGGCAAAGTCCCGACTCCCAAGAAATAGCTGCGGGCTAATGCCAGTGCTTGTCCGTGGTGAACGGCGACGCGGGTAATCCGGCCTTGTTGTAGAGGTTACAGTCGTCCGGGTTCCCAGTGTAAGCATACCGCACCGCCACCGGCTTTGCGACCTCAGGGCTCGATACCACGACGGTCTCGCCCTCGATCCGGGCGTCAGCCCAGTGCCATTTGCCGTCCTCGCCGGAAATCGCGAACCGCTTCAAGGTGCCGTCTTGCACGCTCTTCACGGGCTCGATGCCGGTCTTCTCACCACCGACCATCAGACCCTCTCCGACATGGTCGAAACTGATGATCGCCTCGCCGCCCTTGATCGTCATGTTCTTGTAGAGCGGGCCGCTGTAGGTGATCTTTTTGCCATAGTCATTGGCCAAGGCCCAGAGGGCAAGCCTTTCGCCAACGTCCTTCTTATTCTCGGGGTGCACGTCGCGCGGATTGTTTGTGTCGGCCAGATCGATCGCCACAGCCATGCCGGTGTTCTCTATATCGAGCGCTTTAAGCTGTGCCATGCGAATCCTTGCCCAGCCATCGCCGCCTTCAGGATGATCGCCCGCGTCCTCGAAGTTCGCGAGTTGGACGAAATAGAATGGGAATGCGCCCTGGCCCCATGCCGCACGCCAGCCTTCGATCAGCGCGCGCATCTTGTGCGTGTAGGCGCGACCCTCGCCGCCGTTCGACTCGCCCTGGTACCAAATCGCGCCGCTGATTGCGAACGGCGCGACCGGAGCGATCATCCCATTGTAGAGCCCGGTCGCCAGGTTCTCCCTTGATTTAGTCCCCATGCGCATTGGCGCCGTCGGCATCTTGTCGGAAGTCAGTCCCCTCTTGAACAGCCAATCTCCCGCGAGTGATATCTTCTCGTCTTCGTGACCCACCGGATAAACATACATCTCCTTCGGGCTACCCCAGATTCCCCCATCGCCCCAGCCATTCCAGACGCGAACAGCGACGACGTTCTTGCCGGCTTTGACCAGCTTGCCGGGGGCCGTGTAGATGCGTCGGTCGTCGTATTGGACGCTGGCGCCGATCCTGACGCCGTTGAAGAACGTCGTTTCGCGGTCATCGACTTTGGCGACGCTTACCACCAGGTCTTTGCCAGCGAAGCGTGCCGGGATATCGACCGTGCGTCGCAGCCAAACAACGCCATTGAACGGCTTTAATTCGGCGACCTCCGTCCCGCTCCAGCGCGTCGGCACGGGGACCGTTTTCCAGTCAGAGTCGTCATGGGCAAGGGCGCCCCAGTTGCCCTTGGCCGCCGATCCCGGGTCGTTCTTGGCGGCCCAGATATCCATTGCGTTTTCCATCGTGAAGGTGCCGTCCCTGACCATCTTGCCACGTTCCACCACCCTGGCGACAGCCTCTTCGCAGCCGTCCACCTTGCCCAGTTCCCCGGCCCTCGCCCACGCCTCGATCTTGGTGCCGCCGACCGCCGAAGAGATCAAACCGATGGGCACATCCGTCTGCCGGTGAATCATTCGCCCGTAGAAATAGCCAACCGCTGTGAAATTCGAAACCGTGGCCGGTGAGCACACCTCCCATGTCGTCCGCTTCTCCATGTCGTCCAGTTCGGTCACCGCCGATTTCTCCGGCACCGCGAAATGCCTGATCGCCGGATACTTCGCTTCGGCATCGAATGTTTTCAGCAAGTTGCGCTTTCCGCGACGCCCTCCTGCCACTTCGTAATCCATGTTCGACTGCCCGCTACAAAGCCACACGTCACCGACGAGAACATTGGTGAAGGTCAGGGTTCCGGCCCCCGGTTTCCCCGTTGAGGTGACGCTGAGTTTCTGACCCTTGGCCGACGACGTCATCGGGTCGAGGCGGATCTGCCATTGCCCCGATTTGTCGGCGGCGGTCGTCTTCGTTTGACCGGCAAAGGAGACGCTGACGCTCCCGTCCGGATCCGCCGAACCCCAGATGGGTACCGGTTTACCGCGCTGCAAGACCATGTTGTCCGAGAAGACAGTTGGCATGCTCAGTTCCGCCTGCGCGGCACCCGCGCAGAGCATCGTTATCAACCATGTGCATTTATTCATGATGTTCCTTATCATCTCGGGCGAACGTTACTCCTCAGGCGCGGCCTTTT
>CAYTSL010000359.1:0-2391 GCA_964440415.1 uncultured Flavobacteriaceae bacterium | reverse complement strand
CATTGTGCTGACCACCTTCAATAACTCTATTTTTAATATTTTTTGCGTGCAAACCATATTTATTTAAAAGATCAACCATAGTTTCTAGATCAGTTACAACATCTTCTCCTTCTTCTGCTCCAATTAGAAAGAAGAATCTTAAGTCTTTATCTATTTCTGTATCTTTAATTAATTCAAAAATTTCTTTATTAATCCAAAAAGCAGGAGAAAATATTCCAGCCTTTCCAAATGTTTTGGGAAATTTAATAGCAGCATAAAATGAAATTAAACCTCCTAATGATGATCCAAAAATAGTTGTGTTTTTGCTATCTGATAAGGTTCTGTATGTGATATCAATATGTGGCTTTAATGTGTTCTTTATAAAATTGATATAGTTAAGGCCATTTCCGCCTCCATATTTTTCATTCTTATATGGCGTTAATTCATCAATACGTTTTTCATTACCATGTTCAATTCCTATGACTATGATTTCTTGAGATTTTAAATCGTCCAGATATTCATCGATTTTCCACTCTCCAACGTAGGACGTTTTATCATCAAATAAATTTTGGCCATCATGCATATAATAGACCGGATACGCGTTTTGAGAATTTTGATATGATTTTGGTAAATACACCCAAATTGTTTTAACTGTGTCCAATTGTGGAGCCTCAACAATAAATTTAGTAACCTGCTTGCTAGCAGTGCTTTGAGAGACTATTTGGTGAGTAAAAAGAACTAAAAAAATCCAGAAAATTATTCGTATTTTCATTAAATTAATCTTTTTAATTTAGACGAAGTGTAAATAACTTCTCCCAAGTGTATATTTTTTTTCGATAAGATACATTTTTACACCGATTATTAATTACTGATTATGCTTAATTTTAATCAATTAATTTAATCCACCCTTAGTAATGGCAAGTCGCGTAGAAAAATTGAGTCTATTGTCTGAAATGATTGCTTTTGCAAAAGTTGATGACGCACTTAAGCAAATTGAGTATAAATTTTTAATAGGAATTGCGAGACAACTCGATATTACTCAAGATGATTTTGATTATCTGTTAAATCATCCAGTTAATTATGCATATTTAAAAACACATTCTGAACGTATTGTTCAATTCCATCGGTTGGTGTTATTGATGAATTTAAGTGACGAAATCAATAAAGAAAAGTGGGTAAGAATTCACAATTTTGGATTGAGAATGGGTTTAAGCCAAGAGTCTATTAACAGAGTTTTAGATTTGATGGAGAGTTTTCCTAATAAAATTGTACCGCCTGATGTTTTAATAGATATTTTTAAAGTACAATATAATTAGTTCACCTTCAACTTTTCTAATTTAAGTTGGTAATCCTTAATCATATCTCTAAGTTGTGCAGCTACTATAAAATCGAGCTCTTTGGCAGCTTGTTCCATACGTTTTCTGTTGTCACGTATTTTCTTTTCTAATTCATGTTTATTAAGATACTCGCTCTCTGGTTCTGCAGCCTTTAAAGCCTCTAGTTCATAGTAATATGAACTCACGGAATTTTTTGTTAGGGCATTATCAAGGCTTTTATTTATTGTTTTAGGAGTTATGTTATTCTCCGTGTTATATTCTATTTGTTTTTGCCTTCTATAGTTAGTCTCATCAATTGTTTTTTGCATGCTATTTGTAACTTTGTCCGCATACATAATAGCTTTTCCTTCCAGATGTCTTGCTGCTCTTCCAACCGTTTGTGTTAAAGATCTTGCAGAACGCAGGAAACCCTCTTTATCGGCATCTAGAATGGCAACTAAAGATACTTCTGGGAGATCTAAACCTTCTCTAAGTAAATTAACACCTACTAAAACATCAAACAATCCTTTACGTAAATCCTGCATTATTTCTACGCGTTCCAAGGTATCAACATCTGAATGAATATAACGTACTCGTATTTGTATTCTAGCTAGGTATTTAGTTAATTCTTCTGCCATACGCTTGGTTAATGTGGTAACCAATGTACGTTCATCTTTTTCAACTCTAATTTGAATTTCTTCGATTAGATCGTCAATTTGATTTAGACTTGGGCGAACTTCAATTTCCGGATCTAGCAGACCTGTTGGTCTTATAACCTGTTCAACATAGACTCCATCTGTCTTTTGTAACTCGTAATCTGCAGGTGTTGCACTTGCAAATATTACTTGGTTTTGTATAGCTTCAAACTCTTCAAATTTAAGAGGCCTGTTATCCATGGCTGCTGGCAATCTAAAACCATATTCTACCAGATTTTCCTTTCTACTTCTATCGCCGCCATACATGGCATGCACTTGAGAAATGGTCACATGACTTTCATCTACAACCATTAAATAATCCTCTGGAAAATAGTCTAATAAACAGAAAGGTCGAGTTCCTGGTTGTCTTCCATCTAAATATCGAGAGTAATTCTCGATAC
>CAYTSL010000358.1:0-2392 GCA_964440415.1 uncultured Flavobacteriaceae bacterium | reverse complement strand
TATTTGAAATTAGTTTTCATCATTTTCAATTTTATTGGTACTTATTATTGTTTTTTCGTTTTTTTTCGTTGCTCTGGCCTCTATTTTAGCAGCTCTCCTTCTCTCTTTTATCATTTTAATATTGAGCTTTCTTTGCTCTTTTTGATCTAAAATGTTAACTGGGTTATCAATAACGGGACTTTCAATTTCAGGGGTTTCTGTTTTAGTGTTTTCTGTTTTAACTTTTTCTGTTTCAGTTTTATCTGTTTCAGATTTTTCTTCATTAGACTTGAAACGGTTTGTCCTTCTATTTTCTTTCAGAGTTTGGGTATTCAATTTCTTTAATTCTCTTTGTTCTTTTTGTTTTTGTCTATCAATAATACGCTGTTCGTTAAATTTTGATCTAGGTTGAGTAAAATATACATTTAAACCACCTCCAACACGATAATACATATCATCATTTCTTCCAATATCCAAGCCATCCAACTCATCATTAAAAACGTAATTATGTTCGCCATAAACCGTTAATCCAATATTATTTGTTACCAAATATTCAAATCCCAAACCAAGTTGAAGTTTAGGGTCTATTGTACTAAAATCGTTAAATGCGTTGGTACCAAAACCACCAAAAACATAGGGAGTAAATTTATCAAAAGGAAGGATATTAACTTCTGCATTCAGGTCAAACGACATAAATCCTTCATTAAATACTCCTTCATTTGCAAGATTAAATCTATTGTAATTAAAATTAATATTTAAATAAGGTTTGATATAGTGTTTATATCCTAATCTTGCAGCAAACTCCAGCTCTGGTCTTGCAAAATCTCCATTCATGGAAGTAAAACCAATTGCTGTGGAGAGAGCACTTTTACCTCTTCTCTCTGTTAGAAATCTATCATAAAGTTCTGTACTTAAATCTTCTTCCTTTTCAAGGCTATACTTATCTAATAAAACCTGAATTTCTGCATCACTAGCTTGAGGTGACCAAAGTTTATCTTCTATCCCTTCTACTATTAAGGATTCAACAGCCTTTTCAACGGCCTCTGTTACAGCAAGTTGAATAGGTTCATTCTTTGTGAACCCTATCTCTACTTCTAACAATCTTTTAAAATTGACATATTTAAACAAGCTTGCATCTAAAGATTGAGACAAAATTGTTTTAGATATATAAACCGTTTTTAATATTTTTCCATTTGATGTAGAAACAGCTCGCAAATAAACTGTTATTCTATCTTGTCTGTATTGAGTAGATGTTCCAACACCAAAATATCTTGCACCAGCACCACCTGTAATAATATTGGTATCATAAGATACTATTCCTCCTTCTAATAGTATACCTGCATAAAGTAGAGGTGGTAATTGCGGTTCATCAGGATTCGAGGTCTTCCGATAAACCTGCCTCGTTTTTTCTATTATTTGACGCTCATTTAATAGATTCGATAAATTTTCTCTCTCAATAGGTAAAAACCATTTTGAATCCTCAAGGGCCTTGATTAAAATTGTTGTAGCTCCTTGAGTCACAGCCGTACTGAACGATCCTGAATTTTCAGTTGGTTTATATTGACCAGTTTGATCACGAAACTTATAAACTCCAACTACTACAGGTTCCTTTGGTAATGGAAAATCTGACAATCTTTGAGTAACATCTGTTGTTTCACCAATTCTTGCCGCCTGAAACTCTGTTGGTTGATTAAAATATGTACCACAACTTGTAAAAACTAAAGAGCTAATTATTACAAGGGTCTTTATTAAATTTATTTTCATTAGGTTAAGATCATTGAGGTATAATAACTTGCGTTTGCTCTCCAGTGTCAACATCTAAAATTGATATAACTAATCCTTCATCTGATGGAAAGATTTCTACCGATAAACTACCAAAAGTATAAGTTCCCGGCGTAAGTCCATCGTCACCGAACTGATCAGAAAACAAAGATCTGGATACCAAATTTAATAATTGACTATTTAAATTTTCTGTGAAACGTTGCAAATCGGATTCTTGCACATCGTCTTGAGCATTTGGGTCTTCAAATGTATTTTGTGCTTCGGCAGAGCTTAATAGCCACTGATAATTAAAAGTATTACCGCCAAAATTTGGGTTTTTTGGTTGATATGTCAACTGCTGGCTAAATGCTTGTAGAGACATTAAAAACAAAGTTAATAACAGTAACTTCTTCATAATAGAATCATTAAAAACCTATTTAATTCTGCGAAATATACGACTTTTCTTTCTTTTTGCTTTCAAAATATTTATAAACTCGTTGAACGGATATCTTTGCCATCTCTTCTATATATTCTTCTTTGGGATATGCAAAAAACTCATGAAGTGTTTCTTCACCAACAGATACAATAATTCTAGTAGTACGTCTAAAAGAAGGTATTTCATTAATTTTTACTACTTGATTTCCTTTCAAGT
>CAYTSL010000357.1:0-2393 GCA_964440415.1 uncultured Flavobacteriaceae bacterium | reverse complement strand
TTGTCATATTCTTTCCCTCAGATTTCCATTTTTATTCTTAAATACAACATTGGTTTGTTAATAAAAGTCAGCTGAATTTTCTAAATCCGAGTAAAAAACAACTTTAATTGGAATTTTGAACTCAAATTGCCCGATAGCACTACGGAATGTCTTGGTAAATACATAATTCTTGTTTATTTTGATTAATGAATAATTAAATTAAAAATTATGTGGAAGTTCCTTTCCAAAAAGGATGCTGCTAAACACCTAAGTGTAAGCATTCGACAATTAGACCGATATATTAAAGATGGAAGAATAAGCGCATTTAAACCATACAAAGGAAAACGTGTATTAATTCATTCTGATTCTTTAACTGAAGAAAATTTAAAATCCCCTGTTCCTAAGTTTAGAAACTTTGAAGATTTGGATCAAATAATTTAAGATGAAAATAGAAAAAAGTAATTGCAAGTTTTGTAGTTCAAAATTTGTGCTCAAAAGGAGTGATCAAAAGTTTTGTTCAAACAAGTGTCGTTCCCGTTTTTACAACAAGAATAACATACAAAACTCCGAAATTGTAAAAAAGACCAATAAGAAACTATTAAAAGATTATAAAATTTTGGATAGATTTATAAGAACAAAAAAAGAAGTTGAAGTTATAGGTGGGATGTTAAAAGCTAGTGGATTTTCATTTGAAAGTTCTACACATTTTGAAAAAATGGACGCCAATAATTCCCATCCGGTATTGTATGATTTGTGCTACTACAGAATTGATGATATTAATTTTAAAATATTAAAAGTATGAGTAAGTTAAATCATTATTATGGACATCCTACAATTTCTTCTATTCCTGATGCCGGATTAGTAGCAGTTAACAAGATTAAAAATTTAGAGAATAAGAACAAGGTTTTAACCTCTGGAATTTTCGTAGTAATTTCAATTACAATTTCATTATTTTATTATGCAGCAATGAACTTTGATATCAAAGAGAAAAAGAAATTTTGATTTACTTTTATTATAATACTTTATTCTCCTAAAAAATTTAGTTTATCTAAAAAAGGCATGATCTGAGGCACGTTTTGCTTTTTCTTTAGCTGAAGCTTTAATATAAAGTAGAACCATTTTTTCAGAACCATGACCAGAAAAAGCCATAATATCTTGTAAAGGAACTCCCGAATTATACGCATTAGTACAAAAGCTTCGTCTGGCACTATGGCAACTAATTAATTCGTATTTAGGTTTTGTAATCAATTGTGATTTCCCTCCTATCGTTTTTTCTATAGTATAGAGTTCTGTTATTCCACATTTCTTTAAAATGGGTTTTATTTCTTTGTTTATTAAATTCTGATGAATGTAAGGAGGAAACTCTCCATTTCGTTTCTTTAGAATATCAAGTATGATTTGGTTCAATGGTATAAAGACAGGTTTCTTTGTTTTATGTTGTACAATATGAATATGTTTCCGTCCATTGAATATTTCGATTTTTGGGTTTTTAAGAAAGCTCATAAGGTCTCCTATTCTTAGACCAGTATAACAAGCTATAACAAAAATATCCCTGATGGCGTCCAGATAACTACTCTTGATATCAAGGTCATATAATAGCTGTACTTCTTCATCTGTTAAATAAGGATGATTAACATCTTCTCGAAATTTTCTAAAGTATCGTTTCCTAAATTCTCCATTAGTATGTATGTCTTCATCGTAGGCAGCCTGAATGATGGTTTTTAGTTTTTGTACCATAGCACCAATATAGTTTCTGGTGTAGCCTAATTGTTGACCATATGTAACAAAGTCATAATAGAACGCTTTGGAAATATCATCAAAGGTGAATTTCTTAATATTTTTTGATTGCAAATAATCTTTTAGGTATCTAAATCCATTCCTGTAGGTCTTCACTGTTCCTTTAGAAAATACCCTACCTGTATTTGGAGACATGTTCTCTTTGTAGAAATCAATGTACCATTTATAATGGTCTAAAACTATATTAGACTTTGAAGAATCGTTTTTGGGTTGCTCAACTTGTTGAGTAGGGTTAATAAAATAATTCAATTTTTCTTTTAGGAGTTTCTCATCAACATTACCTGATGTAACAATTTTTGAAAACTCAGAATACACTTGAGTTCTAATCTCATTTAACCTATTGTTTATAAAATCACAATTTAATATGTCATTAGGCAATTTAATTAGCTGCATTTTAACATCCCAATACTTTACAGAATGTATTGGAATAACAAAGGGTGTTGCCAGTCTAATTCTAATCTCTTTTCCCAAACGAAATTCAGAAATAATGGTAGCTCCTTTTTTACCTTTACGTAGTTTAAATTGATAATTCATAACTTCATTTAATGTTTCTTAAACTTATTTTTAAGATAAATGAAGGTCCAAATCAAGACAAAATTTGTGACCATTTTTGTGTC
>CAYTSL010000356.1:0-2405 GCA_964440415.1 uncultured Flavobacteriaceae bacterium | reverse complement strand
GTCGCATCTGTCAAATTTCATCAGGTCTAACGAGTAAACTAAAAATAAAAACAACAGAAAATTAATCGTTTAGCGTTTTGTTTATTTCAAAATATTGTCAATTTTTAGCTGTTTTTAAATAGATGCGACAGAACCGAATGTAATCCACTAAAACCAATACTTTATTAATAAATCACAAGGTACTAGTAGGAACTTATCCTAGAAGAGAAATTAAATCGTAACTAATTAAAAAGGGTAATTAACTCGATACCCCCAAGATTTTATTAATGTAAAGTCAGTCAATTAAAATGAATCACCAATTGAACTAAACAATTGAAGTAAATGGTTCGAGAATAGGTCAATGTTCTGTACAGTAGAACCTTCAACCTTTTTAGGTTGGAGGTTTTTTATTATCTAAACTTTTACAGTAATTAATCTTGCGGTTTGGACGGGACTCGAACCCGCATTTAGGAACTACTCTTTCACGGCCTCAATAAATTAAAATGACTACTCGATAGAGCTCTAATCGTGTTCGCCAAATTCTTCATTTCTAAATAAGTGTCCTTTAAATACTTGTCTGGCTTTATATGAATAAAATTCTTGTGTCTCCAAAAGGCAACACCAGCAGCTGCATAAACAGTTAATGGTTGGAGAATCTGTATTTCTCTTTCTGTAAGTTGTATACTATTTGTATAGCCTTTTAAAATGGAAGATGCATGTGAGAAGTTAATGGTTTTATTTTCAATACATAATCCAATAAATAGCATCGCAATATCAAATACCCTAAAATAATAAGTGGCTTCCTCAAAATCCATAATCGTAGCTCTAGTTTCATCATGACTTACGATTATGTTACTATCAAAAATATCGGTATGAATAAATGCTTTTGGTAAATCGGGTGTAATGTATTTGTCAATATATAACAGTATCTCTTTCAACCAAATATCAAATGATGAATTCAAAGCATATTCTTCAACCTCATTAAAACGTTCTTTACCACACCACATAACTCTATGAAGATAATCCGGAGGTGTAATTTTATGCAACTTTGCTGCATCGGCACCTATTTGTTCTAAAAGATGTGCTGGCAAACTAGACATAATCTTGCCTGGGATGAATTTTTTAACCATAACAGGTTTATTATTAAACATGGACAAGCTTTTATTTTGAGTAGTATATACAAGTTCTGATGTAGAAAAGTTATGCTTTTTGAGATAGTCAAGTAATCTGGTTAAATTTTGTGCCTCTTCAGTAGTTTTTTGTTCTGAAATGGTAAGTACAATTACTCCAAATTCTGAATCAATTTTATAATTTGTGTTTTCAGAACCTCCACTTAAAATTTCGTATGATTTAATTTCAGAAATTGAATAGGGTTTTAATATTTCAAGTATTTCACTCTTATTTAAAACTGAATATTCGGCCATCTTAAGTCTTAATGCTTTTGGTTAAATATAGCATAGTTAGTTATCAATAGTAAATTATATACTCTTAAAGATATAAACAACTATACTAGCCTATATAAAACAAAAAAGCATCCCAATCTTCTATATCCCGACAGCTATTAGGGGAAAATAGGACCACTTTAAAATAGAATGTAAAATCAGATTATTGTTCTTTTAAATTTAGATTCGCTATTGTTTATTATAATGGATTTGTATTTTATTGCTTTAATAGATGAAACGCAATAGATAACACAATAGAAAATTAATCAGAGTCTTGTGCTAAAATCTATGTTGATTCCTTTTATGAAAATTAGTAGTTAATTAAAAATTTCTTCCACACCCCATAACCGCGCAATCTCATTTATAGACTTCTTTTCTTTTTCAATTACCTCACCATCTGCTTCTGCTATATCCACCAAATCTGCAATCAAGGACTGTGCAAAGGTTCGATTAAAGCATGGTTGATTTTTTAAATAATTAGTGGCTTTTTGTACCTCATTAGCAATTTTAGTATCCATCTTACCTTGTGGAGCCGCATCACCTATGGTATTATACCAATCAATCATTTTATTGAATTTCTTCTGAATGGTTTCACTTGTTGTTAACTTTTCTTTTTTGCCATAGTTCAACACCAATCTGTTGGTTTTTTCTATAATAGTTTCTATTTCTTGCTCATCTAAATAATGGTCGGTTGCTTCTGCACTGGCAATCATCAAAAATAAACTGCTTTCTACCCAATCTAATGTCATATTCTTTTAGTGTAATAATTTTGTTTGGTCTTTGCTCTTTTTAAAAAGTTTATAAATTTAATTGTTTTAAAGTATATTATGAAGTTTATTACAACAATGTATCAGTCTCCATCACTTCTCTAGCTTTAATTTCTAATCGTATAGCTCCTATTCGAATCCTGATTAAACGCAATGTAGGAAAACCAACAGCAGCGGTCATTTTACGTACTTGTCTGAATTTACCTTCGGTAATCAC
>CAYTSL010000355.1:0-2410 GCA_964440415.1 uncultured Flavobacteriaceae bacterium | reverse complement strand
TCCTAAAGTTAGGTTTAATATTCAAATTATTAAAACTCCTCAATCCATGGTGCTCCTGCTTCTTGAATATCTGTTTTTAAAGGTTTTAGAACATTATTAATAACATTATCCAGTTTTACTTTAATGGACTCTAATCGTTTTTTAGACAACTCAAACATCGCAATATGATTTTCAGTTGGACCATAAGTTGAGTTCCTTAATATGGAAGCAAATCTTCCACTATAGCTGTTTGGAGTTGGATTAGAGCTCTCACCTATCTCGGCTTTGGTCTTGTCTCCTGATAATTCCTTATCAATGTCTAATACTATTTCTCTGGCATTATGAATTCTTTTAAATAATTCATTAGATGGATTGTCTGCCTTCTTAAGTGCATTATCCATTGCCTTTATTAGTTTTAGACTTTTTGATAGTTTCAAATTCGTTGCAGTAAGATCTTGTGCAAAAGCATAGTATTCCTCTCTAAAGGTATTGATCTCGTCATAAGATTTTCCTTTTAGGGCACCCTCTTTAAGAGGTATCACCTTAAATTCTTTTGGTCCAGCCAGAATTTGTGTAATTCCATCAACTTTTTTAGCTAGAGTTACAGTATAATTTCCAGGTGTTGCAAGAGTTCTTCTTCTAGTTGGACTTTTACCTTCCAGTTTCTCTCCTGATTTATCCGGGTAATCCAATTTCCAGTTAATACGATTAAATCCTTTATTCTTTGGTCCTTCAATGGTATTTATAACTTGACCTAACTCATTTTTTATAATTAATACAATTTTAGGGTCTTGTTGTCTTTTCTCAACTTCCAATTTGTCCCAACCTGGAAAATCAGTGTTTTTCGATTTCTTCTCAAATTCCTGTCTAATTCCTTTCTTTGATTTTAGTTTTTCCTTTAAAAAATAGGTGAATTTAGCACCATAAGGTGGGTTTTTAGCTTTATAAAATTCATCACCTTGACCATAAACATCGGATTTTTGGATATACCAATAAGCAGGTTTAACAGTGAACAAAGTTGCCTCTTTTTCCTGCATTTCCGGTCCAAATTCTCTTATTGCCGACATATCATCTAATACATAAAAACCACGGCCAAAGGAAGCAGCAACCAAGTCGTTTTCTCTTCTTTGAATGGTAATATCCCTGAAGGATATTGTTGGTAAACCTCCATTCAATTTTGTCCAATTCATTCCTCCATTATTCGTCATAAATATTCCGAATTCTGTGGCGATAAAAAACAAATCTTTTTTAATATGATCTTGAACCAATCTCCATGTTAATAGAGTGTCAGGAAGGTTACCATTTATACTAGACCAAGATTTACCTTTGTTGGTGCTTTTTATTAAATAAGGTTTGTAGTCTCCATACTTGTGATTGTCTAAAGCAGCATATACAGTATTAGCATCAAAAAGATCTGCACGGACATCATTTACAAAGGCAGTATTTGGAATACCTTTAATAGATCCCAGTTCTATTTTTTTCCAGGCTTGACCACCATTTTCTGAAATTTGTATAATTCCATCATCAGTTCCCGCGTATATCAAACCCTCCTGTTTTGGAGATTCAGCTAAAGATGTAATTGTATTATAATTTGACATGGCATATACGTCCCAGGCATTATCCCAACTTTGCTGTTTTCCCAATATTGGTAAAGCAATCCTATCTTGATTCCGTGTTAAGTCGCTTGAGATTGGTGTCCATGCATCACCTCTATTATCAGATCGCCATACACGTTGAGAAGCAAAATAAAGTCTTGTTGGGTTGTGAGGACTTACTAAAATTGGTGCATCCCAGTTAAATCGTTCATAAGACTCTCCTTCTCTAGGTTGTGGTTGAATAAGAACACTTTCTCCGGTCGTTTGATCTACTCTCCAAAGGACACCTTCTTGAAATTCTCCGTAGGTGATTTTTGGGTTTCCTGGTTCAATAGCCGATTGATGTCCGTCAGAACCTAATGTTTTCCACCAATCTGCATTGGTAATACCAGCGGCACTTATGGTTTGAGATGGACCACCATGAGATCCGTTATCCTGTGTTCCTCCATAAATATTATAGAAGGGAAAAGTATCGTCCACGGCTACTTTATAATATTGTGTAATGGGTAAATTATTGATGTATTTCCAAGATTTTGTTAAGTCAAAAGATTCATAAAGGCCGCCATCTGTACCAAATAAAACATAGTTTGGGTCTGAACTTTTATAAGCCATAGCATGACTATCGACATGCTTGTTTTTCTCATTCATATATTTAAAAGTCTTCCCATGATCCTTTGAAATTTGAACAGTATTGCTCATCAGATAAATAGTCCCTTCATGATGAGGAGAAGCATATAATTCCTGGTAATAATGAGGACCAGTCCCGCCAGAAATAGCATTAGATTGTTTGGTCCACGACTCACCCATATTTGTAGACATAAATACACCGCCTTTAC
>CAYTSL010000354.1:0-2416 GCA_964440415.1 uncultured Flavobacteriaceae bacterium | reverse complement strand
ACGCCGTACGTTCCTGAGCGGTTTCGGATCGCGATAATGGCCGGCTATGAGCTAGTCAAGTCGGAGCGAGCGCGCGTTGTTCGGATCGCCTGCGCCTGATGTGACGCTCACAGCAGCGTCTTCGACGCATGTGCCGAACAACTTCGTCAGCTGGTCGGGATCATGAGCCGGGTCGCTGGCGATTGCCACGATCCGATTCAGAGGTTGTTCCGCGCCCCAGGGTCGCTGCGAGACAAGATCGACGCGGCGACCCACGACTTGAAGGACGTACCGGTTCGTGGGGTCATCCGCGAGATACACAAACCCCTTACACCGGTAGATGTTGGCCGGGAGCTCTCGCTTGATCATTCGCTCGAGCAGCCTGCGTGACAGCGGGCGCTCGTCGGTGTAGCTCTGCGCGGTGAAGCGAGCACCGTGGTCATGGTCATGGTCATGATCGTCCCCGGCGTCGAGCGTCACCTGTGACTCGTCGAACCGACCGACAGACAGCAGGATGTCGAGTGGCACGTCGCAGTTGATTGCCGGCACCAGTCGGACCCGCGTGAAGTAATGATCGATCCACCGCTTGACCTTCGCCGCGCCGTCTGCGCCAGCGAGGTCGACCTTGTTGAGGATCACGAGGTCGGCGAACCCGATCTGCTGCAGCTTGAGCTTGACCAGATCCGGGTCATCATCGCCGAGGACCTGATCGGCGTCGATGACACAGGTGACGCTGTCGAGCCTGATCTTGTCACGATACGAGGAGTTGACGAACGTCATGTAGATGCTCGCCGGGTCCGCGACGCCGCTCGCTTCGAGGATGACGTACTCGACCGGGTCGTCGCGATCGATCAGTTCCGCGACCGACTCCACGAGATCCTCACGGATCTGGCAGCACACGCAGCCGTTGGACAGGCTGATCATGCCATCTTCGACGTCGACGACGAGCTCGGCGTCGACGTTGATCGACCCGAAGTCGTTGACGAGGATCCCGACTTTGAGTCCGTGATCGCCGTTGAGGATGTGGTTGAGCAGAGTCGTCTTCCCGGCGCCGAGGAAACCGGTCAGGATGGTGAGCGGGACCGGTCGCTGCTCAGTCGTCGAGTCGATCAAGCCTTGTGTTCCCGCGCGTCGATCAACGATTGAATGTCGAGGCGGAACGTCTCCTCGTCGTAATGCTGGTTCAGCGGCCGCTTGACATCGTCCGGGTAGTACAGATCGGGATCGAGTTCACGCTCACGCAGATAGGCATCCTGCTGCTCCTCACGCGGCAGGCGAGGCGCCGGCATCTGGATGTACTCCGGCAACTCATCGGGCGGCATCAGGTCCCTCGGGTCCGGCAGCTGCATCGCCGCGTTCTCCGGCCGAAGTGCCATCCGCTCCCAGACCGCGTCCTTCGTCACGTTGACGACCTTGACATCGGGACCACCGAACAGGAACAAGCCGTCCCAGTGCGCCCGAACCTCGGCAATCGACTCACCGGAGGACTCGTCGGTGTAGTGGCAAATCATGCCGACGCGAGGCTGGATCTCGTTCATCAGGTACCCAGCGGCGTAGTAGGGCGTGTGATAGGTGTCGAGGGTGAACTCGAGCACCTCTTTCGGGGTGCCGTACTTGTAGTTCAGGAGCTGCGGCACGTCGGCCTGGCCTTCGGTGACGAACACGTCGCAGCCCTTCGCGAACTCGATGGTGGTTTCGTCCGGCCGGCCGTCACCCGTCCACACAAATGACAGTCCGGCCTCTTCCCAGTCGACGCGGAAGGCTGAGGCACCGTTCTTGACGTGGCTCCGCCCCCAGTGACGTACGGTGAGCCCGGGCTCTTGGAGGCAGATGCCGTTGTCGTCTTTGTAGTCAAACTCGACGACTTCGGTGTTGTAGCCCTCGCCGATCGGGCAGTGGTCGAAGTTCTCGAGATGCCACGTCAACATCTCGTGCATCTTGTCGACCATGTACTGCGTCCCGGTCTCGGGTCGGTCACCGCTTGGCCCGAAGATGCGGAGCCCGTTCCGCCAGCCGCCGCCCCACGCCCGGAAGGGCATGAAATATGGCAGGTCGGCGTAATGGTCGATGTGGAGATGGCTGATGAAGATGTCGCGAACGAACGGCGGCAGAATGCCGCGCTGCATGATGTTCTTCACGCAACCGTTGCCGAAGTCGAAGAACAGGCGCCGCGGGAAAGGCGTGCCATTGCCAAGTTCGAGCACGATCGATGTCCCCGACTGAGCCAAGGTCGGCGGCCACGGGGTACTTCCCGTGAAGCAGATCCGCATCTCACCCGCATCGAGCGGCTCATTCGGAGGAGCGAAGTTGTTGCTCGTGCACGACGGAGTGGGCCTGAAGTAGTCAGGAAGTGTGATCCCGCCGCCTGGGCGTTTTCCGTACGGGTTGTGGGGCTGGTTCATCGATTTCTTCTCCATTAACGCTGGACGGGGACACT
>CAYTSL010000353.1:0-2421 GCA_964440415.1 uncultured Flavobacteriaceae bacterium | reverse complement strand
TTTGGATAAATATTCAATAGATTTTTAGGCAATAAAAAAACTCCCCAATGAATGAGGAGTTCTTTCTTTAATAATTTTAAAAGATTAATACTTAATAACCCGAATTGTTTTCGTGTTATTTGCTTGTGAAAGTTTAACAAAATAAATACCAGACTCTAATTTGTTTCCGAACTGGTATTGCTGATTTGCATCGAATTTATCTACATGTATAAGTTTATTGGTAATATCAAATACATAGATATTAACCTTATCAACTCTGTTATTGGTTTTTAATTCAAGATTAAAATAGTTGTCTGTAGGGTTTGGCCAAGTCTTAAACTCAAAGTCAGTTTCTTCAATTTCATAACTATTATCTACTACTGATCTGGCCGTAGTATCATCACAACCTATTTTCGGTCCAACTATATCGCCATGAGCTAAATGAGCATTTAATGCATTGTAGCTGATACATTTTGTTTTCGCATTATCAGGATTTCCTGGCGGAATATGATAAATCAGTATTTTTTTCTTCTTGCCTTTACCACATTTCCATGCATCACTATAATCATCATACGCCAATAGTTGAGAACAATCAGGAATATTGTCATTATTGTTGTCTATTGTATCATCTCCACCTGGACAAATATCACAAACATCACCTACACCATCACAGTCACTATCCATTTGATTTGAGTTAGCAACTAACGTACAGTTATCGTTCACATCAAGCACTCCATCATTGTCATCATCCTCGTCACATAAATCACCAACACCGTCATTATCATTATCATCCTGAACTCTGTTATCGACTACGGTTACAATTGCATCACAGGTAGAAACATTACCACTAATGTTTGTTACAGTTAAGGTTACAGGGTTATCACCAATATTTTCACAGCTAAAAGAATCTTTATCTATTGACAATGTCACTGGTCCGTCTTCATCATAAGAACCACCGTCTAAATCGATTGGCATTAAATTGGTTTGTCCACTACTATCAAGTGATATAGTCAAATCTTTGCAAATGGCCACAGGGGGGGTATCATCAACTAATCTGTAGATCCTTACTTGACCTATGGCATTCCCATTATTGTCAAAAAAATAAGGTGAACCTATGGCTACAATATTACCATTTGCACTTAAACTTACAGATGAACCAGAAGAACTTAAAGGCTCGCCAAAAATATCTTGACCTATTTGTGTCCACGTTCCTGAGATATTTTGATATATTTTAACATGCCCAGGTTCCTCTCCATTAATTTCAATATATTCAGGTACACCTATGGCCAAAATGGATCCATCTGCATTCAGACTTACTGACCAACCTAACCAATCACCTTCAGATTCCCCTACAATGTCTTGCCCTAAATGGAAATAATAACTGTCATTAATTTCTTTATGTACTCTAACATAACCAGATTCAATACCGTTATATGTATTAAATTTAGGGCTCCAATTGCTACTATGGAACCATCATCATTCATACTAATTGATAGTCCTAAATTCCCATCCATATTCGCAGCTCCCCCATATTCGATTATTCTGTCTAATTCCGTCCAGGTCCCATCAATATATTTATAGATGCTGGCTGCGCCAGAATCAGGATAAGAAATACCGTTGGAATTGAAACCAGGTACTCCGCAAGCTATTGTAAAACCATCTGCACTTAGACTAATTGACTCACCAAACCAATCCTCAGGAGCATCACCAGAGATATCCTGACCGATCTGTGTCCAAGTTCCTGAACTATTTTGATACACTCTAACAAGTCCGGAATTTAGACCATTCCCATCATTATAAGGAGCAGATGCAGCTAATATTGAGCCATCTGCACTTAGGCTAACCGATTCACCAAACCAATCCTCAGGAGCATCACCAGAGATATCCTGACCGATCTGTGTCCAAGTTCCTGAGATATTTTGATACACTCTAACATGTCCAGAACCGGCTCCATTTCCAGTATTTTCAGGTGCTCCTACTGCAACTACAGAACCGTCTGCACTTATGCTCACAGCATAGCCAAACGAGTCATTGTATTCTTCCCCATAAATATTCTGACCTACTTGCGTCCAAACTTCTGAAATATTATGAAACACCCTTAAATATCCATTGCCATTACTTTCAGGTGCTCCTACTGCAACTACAGAACCGTCTGCACTTATGCTCACTGAATAACCAAAGAAATCAAATGCACCTTCCTCCCCTTCAAGGTCCTGACCAATCTGTGTTTGGGATGTCATACCTAAAGGGAGTAGTAGTAAGCCAATTGCTAAAAATATTCTACAAAAAAAAGTTTTGCAGTAACCGTCAGAATTATAGTTAGATTGTTTTGAAAACCCGAAAAAGAGTTTAATGTAGTTTTTTATCATGATTAAATAGATTTAAAAATTAATAGCAACTTGTATCAATTTAGAAAATCTACTTTTAGAATAACAATATTAA
>CAYTSL010000352.1:0-2433 GCA_964440415.1 uncultured Flavobacteriaceae bacterium | reverse complement strand
TCTCACCGTAAGCGAAACGCCAATATTTTAGTTCATCAAATTGATACAATTCTTCCTCCAATAATTTGACATGACTTTCGCTTCCTTTTGGCACTAGAATTACTACCTGAAAATTTTTAAAACCTTTGAACTTGTCATAGATTATTTCCTTGAGGTTTAAGGCAGGTAAAGCTCTTTCATTAGAGTTTTTACCTAAAAACCCTAAAACTGTCAAATTGCCTTCTAATTTAACCTCATCAATAAGGTTTGAATTAAAATTTGATATTTCCAAAATATCTGCTTTAACTATATCAAGTGGGTTATAATTGTTGGTAGAGGGATACAAAAACAGCAAAAAAATAACTGGAAGAATGAAAAGTATTCCTAGTATGATTCTTTTTTTTAAGTTCTTTAAATCCATAGAACAAAAATAAAAAAGGCGGTTTAAAAAAACCGCCTTTTAGAATAATTTAACTTAATTAAAAATCTCGTTTAATATATCCGTCTTTGTACACATCAAATACATAACCTCCTTCTTGTAAAAGAATGAACAATAAGTAGCATATTAGGAATATTGCAGTCCAAACTACCATTCGTTTTAAAGCTGGTGTTTCATCTCTCATGTGCATGAAATCCCAAGTAATGTAATATGCCTTAACAATTGTAAGAATTATAAAAATCCAGTTAAGTACTTTCATGCCTAGAAACTTAACAAATAGTCCTTCTGGTTTATAAATTCCAAGTACTACTTCAACTCCAGTTACCAAGGTTAAAAAAATCAATACACCCCAAATTTTTTGTGTGTTCGATTTAAATTTTATAAGTCCTCTAAATATTTCTAATTTATGATCGTGTGCCATTATAATTTCTGTTATCTAAATTAAACCAGGTAAAAGAATGTAAATACAAATACCCAAACTAAATCTACAAAGTGCCAATACAATCCAACCTTTTCAACCATTTCGTAATTTTTTCTCCTCTCGTAGGTGCCAAGAATTACGTTGAAGAAAATGATTATGTTTATTACTACTCCAGAGAAAACGTGAAATCCATGAAATCCTGTAATGAAGAAAAAGAAATCAGCAAAAAGAGGTGATCCATATTCATTTGCTTTCAAATTTGCTCCTTCAACAACATTTCTTCCATTCGCTTTTAATTGTTCCAAAGATTCGTCTCGTGATAGAATTGTCTTTTCTCCATGCACGTCAATGAATTGCGTTCTAACCAATAAATTAGGGTTTGATTCAAAACCATTAACAACCTCATCTATTGTATAGGTTGGCAAAGTAGCTTCTTCTGCATACCAAATTCCATTTTTTCTCTCTTGGGCTACACGCTCTCTTTCACCAGCAACAACAAAATCATCCAAAGCAACTCTTTCCCCTTCATTGTTTACGAATTGAAGAATGTTACCTCCTTTGGTCTGTACTGCTCCAAAATCTCCTTTAATAAAAGTAGCCCATTCCCAAGCTTGAGAACCAACGAATATTAAACCTCCAATTATGGTTAAAAATAAATATAAAGTAACTTTTGATTTATTCAATTTGTGTCCAGCATCAACAGCCAATACCATAGTTACAGATGACATGATTAAGACAAACGTCATAAAAGCAACATAAATCATTGGTATTTCCTGCCCATGTAAAAACGGAACGTGAGTAAATACCTCGTCTGAGATTGGCCATGCATCTATAAATTTGAATCTAGAAAAACCGTATGCAGCCAAGAAACCTGAAAATGTTATAGCATCAGAAACAATAAAGAACCACATCATTAATTTACCATAGCTTGCCTTTAAGGGTCTTTGTCCTCCTCCCCAAGCTTTTCCTTCTGTTCCAGTATTTACGACGGATGTATCCATAAAATGTGTTTAATTAAAAAAGTTGAACAAAAATAAACATTTATTTTATCTGACAAAATATAAGAATAAAAACAGATAAAGCCACAATATATCAACAAAATGCCAAAAAGTAGCAGCCAATTCTAAACCGAGTAAATTATTAGAATTATATCGTTGTTTAAAATGATTAAACATTACCACCAATAAAGTTATCAAGGCCACTGCGACATGGACTATATGGACTACTGCAATCAGGTATATGTATGACATGGTCACATTACTTGTAGGCCCTGTAAAATTGTATCCTAGGTCTATAATTTGCTGAAACCCTTTTAACTGATTCAGTATAAAAAATAGGCCAAGAAAAAAGGTTAAAAACAGGAATAGGGTAGTTTGTGACCTATTGTTCTTTTGGATTGCCTTTTTTGCCAGAATAAAGGTAATACTACTAATAATGATAACTACTGTACTAATTAAGAAAGCGTCTGGTAATTGGAAATCCTTTAACCAATCTTCCCTTGTACTACTTACCACAAAAGCACTGGTCCAGCCTGCAAACGACATAATCAAGGAAATAATACCAAACCAAAGCATCATTTTTTTTGCCCTTATAT
>CAYTSL010000351.1:0-2441 GCA_964440415.1 uncultured Flavobacteriaceae bacterium | reverse complement strand
CGGGAACATGAGGCAATTCAATATCTGTTTCATGCCCCATCCAACCATGCCAATCGCTACGACACAACCCGGTGGCTTTAACTGAAACAATGACCCCGTGATTCTTTGGCACTGGGTCTTCAACATTCTGAATGCTTATGGGCCCTTGAAATGTTTCATAAACTGCTGCTTTCATATTCCTTTTATAAAATTGATCATATCAGAGATTCCTTAGGGATTTTATTTGGAGCTTTTATTTACCTTGTAATAGTGCTATAAAATCAGGCTCCTCCTGTAAACCGTATAAATCAGGGTCATGTTTGATATATTCAAAATTTTCAAACCCATTATCTATTGCCTTTTTAAGGTTTTCAATTGAGGCTGTTTTATCGCCCATTAATGCATAAAAACAGGCTGCATTATAAACAATAATCAGGTCATTTGGGTTTATCTCAATCCCCTTTTTCATTTCTACTATTGCCTCTTTTCTACGGCCAAGTCTTTCCAAAGTAAACGCATAAAATTGGTGGGCACGGGCATCCTCAGGCTTATGCAACAAATAGTTGGGATAAAATAATACTGCACGCTGAATCGTATCTTCCAGCCTTTCTTTATCTCCTAATTTTTCATAAGACATTTGTATATCTCCATAAGCCGAATGGAAATCACTATTAAGCTCTAACACTTTATTAAAATCAATAACGGCTTCCGAATCTCTGTCTTTCATTCTATAGAGTCGGCCCCTTATCCAATAGGCGAAAAAGTTGTCAGGATCAAATGAAATTGCCTTTTGAACAGCTATCAACGCTTCGTCGAGTAAGTTTTTATTGTAATAAACCAATCCAAGAGCACTATAAGCTTCAGAGGAGGCGGGATCATAGATTAGCGCTTTCAAAGCAGATTGTTCTGCTTGTTCAAGCCATACAGGTTTTTTATCATGTGTTTCATACAACATGGCACACGCTTCACTCATACCAGCATATGCAGCGGCATATTTTTCGTCAAAATCCAATGCGTTTTGAAAAAGATCTATAGACAACAGCAGATAACTCTTGGTATATCGAAACAGAAATTCGCGTGCCCTTAAGTAGGCATCAAAGGCATCACTATTTGCAGTGGCTCTTTTACTTAGTGCCACTTTTTCTTTTGGGCTAATTCTTAGTCGCAATGACTTTACAATCTGCTTAGACACCTTTTCCTGAATTTCAAAAATATCAGCCATTTTCCCACTGTAGATCTCAGCCCAAAGTCCAGCATCTTTTTCGACATCAATTAACTCCGTTGATATTCTTAAATCACCATTATTTCTGCGCACTGAACCTTGCAATAGGTATCTTGCCTTTAAATCGCGACCCAATGATGCAATATCCAATTCTGAATTTTTATATTGCATCGAGGTGCTCCGTGAAGCAATCTCAAGCTCCTTGATTCCTGATAAACGAATAATGATTTCCTCCGTCAGACCATCACTAAAATAATCACTGCCATTTTTCGAACCGATATTGCGAAAAGGTAATACAGCCAATTTTTTATTGTTTTTGTCAAGCCGCTGATTTGATTCTGATGAAACCGGCATCCCCTCTTCAATATCTCCAGTTTTCTTAAATCCTTTAGGGGTGAAATCATATATCCAAGTCAAAATTAAACTGAGAGGAAAGCCTATAATTAAGATAAACATTAAGGTTTTCATTATATAAGGTGGTGCATCAAAAGTTGAAAGTACTATATCAGCCACCTGAACAATTAACCATGCCACCAATAAATAGGCAATCGCCGGTTTAAATACATTACGCCTTTTGAGTTCTGCTATGTATTTTTTTATTTTCACTTTAATTCAAGGTTCGTTTTTATTTAACTACATAATGGTCTTGTGCGTTAAAAATAGCTCATGGACCTATTATATTTTTAGTTAAATACTGAGCTTAAAGTTATTACATATATTTCATTTTAACATTAAACCGCTATCTTTTATGTACAAATTAAGAATGCACAACTTCTGATTTTATATAATATTTACTATTTCTGAGCAAAATTTCGAGGTTAATGCCAACCGGTATTTTTAATTGGTTCTGGTTCATCCAGGTATTGATTATCAGTTCTATTTAAAGAAAGATTTCAAATGTGACCTGACATGGAAAAACTAACTACAGATAGTCTTTTTAAACCTATTGAGATAATTCTTTTAAGGTTCTCCAAGCAAACTTCAACGCCCTCAAGAGTATAATCCATTCTTTACCTTCTCACCCTTAAAGATAGAATAAATAGCCTCCACAGTAAAGCTCACTATTTGCATTTTGAGTAATAAAACAGTACCTAATTCGAAAATTCTTTTTGCTCCTTCCGTCAGGGGACGGATTAGAACCTCTTGGCTTTCCACACTGCATGCGGGTTAAACTTCCGTCGGTTGCCGGATTAAAAACTCGCTCAATCGTCGGGCATAAAAAAAACAGCCTAACGGCTGT
>CAYTSL010000350.1:0-2441 GCA_964440415.1 uncultured Flavobacteriaceae bacterium | reverse complement strand
TCAGTTGGTTTGAAAAGTTATCGAGCAGAAATTGTCCCCATTGGAATTGAGAAGAATATAACAAATAATTCTAAAGCCTTTGGTGTAGAAGTGATTGATCAAAAATCAAATATTGCTATAATAAGTGATATCATTCATCCCGATCTTGGTGCTATTAAAAAAAGTATAGAAAGTGTTGAACAGCGTAATGTAAGTATACTAAATTCACAAGAAATATTGGATAAAATTGTTGACTTTCAATTAATTATATTCTATCAGCCAAATAATACGTTTAAGTTTGTTTACGATGAAGTAAATAGACTAAACAAGAACAATTTTACTATTACAGGAACCTCAACAGATTGGACATTTTTAAATTCAATTCAAGACAATTACTCTAAAAAAGTGTCTAAACTTACTGAAGAATATCAACCTTTATTAAATGAGAATTTCTCTGCTTTTCTAATCAATGATCTTGATTTTCAATCTTTTCCACCTTTAGCATCGTCTTTTGACCCAGTTGTAGTGAATGCTAAAAATGAAACAATCTTTTTTAAATCAGTGAATGGAATAGTAACAGATCAGCCGCTTTTAACGATTATAGAGTATAATAATAAAAGAGAAGCTATATTATTTGGTGAAGGGATTTGGAAATGGAGGGCTCATAGTTTTTTAAAAGAAAAATCATTTAATGATTTTGATACTTTTATGGCAAAACTAATACTATATCTTTCATCAAATGATAAAAAAAGTAGATTGTCAATAAGTAACGAATCATTCTACTACACCAATGATGATATTATTATTTCTGCACAATATTTTAATAAGAATTATGAATTGGATTCAAATGTTAATTTATCAATTGAGTTAACAAATGAAATTACGGGATTAACTAGAACATTGCCATTAAACTATAGCAGGAACAAATATCAAATAAATTTAAGCAATTTGCCCGCTTCTGACTATGCTTTTAAGGTTAAAGTAGATAAGGATAAAATCGCTAAATCAAGCTCCTTCAAGGTTATTGAATATCATGTAGAACAGCAGTTTTTAAATGCAAATATTTCTAAATTAAAAACAATAGCTACATATTCAAAAGGGGAAAGTTATTTTATTCAGGATACAAGCAAATTATTTTCCGATTTATTCGAGGATAATCGCTATCAAACCATCCAAAAAAGTAATAAAAATACAGTACCTTTGATTGATTTTAAATTTCTGCTCTTTTTGATAGCATTAAGCCTTGCAATTGAGTGGTTTTTAAGAAAATATAACGGATTAATATAAATATAAATAAATTATGGAAAAATTACCAAAAATTGCATTACCACTGATAATAGGATTTATTGTTTTAGTAGTGTTATTATCCAAGTCAGCATTGACAATTGATTCAGGACAGGCAGGAGTACTATATAGAACTTTTGATAATGGTGTTGTAACTGATGAACCGCCTTTAGGAGAGGGATTTCACATTATTGCCCCTTGGAATAAAGTTTATATTTACGAGGTGCGTCAACAAGAAATATTTGAAAAAATGAAGGTATTATCGTCTAACGGTTTAGATATTCAATTGGATGCTTCTGCTTGGTACGAACCAAAATATGATGAGTTAGGAAAATTACACCAGAATATTGGAGAAAGCTATTTGCAACGTATTATTTTACCGACTCTTCGTTCTGCAGCACGTAGTGTAGTAGGTCGTTATACACCTGAACAATTATACTCTAGTAAGCGTGATGCTATACAAGTAGAAATTTATGAGGAATCTAAAAAACTTATTGGTAGTCAACATATTCAATTGAATGAAATTTTAATTAGAGATGTGACATTACCACCAACAATTAAAGAAGCAATCGAACGTAAATTAAAACAAGAACAAGAATCGTTAGAATATGAATTTAGATTAGTTACTGCTGATAAAGAAGCTCAAAAAGTAAGAATTGAAGCTAAAGGTAAAGCAGATGCAAATAAAATTTTAAGTGCATCACTTAATAGTATGATTTTACAAGATAAAGGTATAGAAGCAACTATTAAATTAGCTGAATCACCAAATAGTAAGGTTGTTATTATTGGTTCTGGAGATACAGGAATGCCTATAATTTTAGGAAATCAATAATCAAAATATATATTAAATTAAAAAGCATCAATAAACTTATTGATGCTTTTTTTATGTCTAAATCTTTTATTACTTCATTAGTTTTTTAGCTTGTCCAACCCAATCGTCGCGTTCAATTCTTCCAGGAAAAAAATTTATGGATTCCGTAACATCTTTTATATCTTGGGCAGAGAACTTACTTATTTGAGAAAAAGTAAAAATCCCTACAGAATTTAATTTTTTCTCAATAAAGGGTCCAACTCCGCTTATTAGCTTAAGATCGTCTTTTTCATCTTCAGAAGCTTCTCCTAATTCCTCCAAACTTAAATTTGGAGAAAGATCGAATTCGGCTCTTAATTCCTCTTCC
>CAYTSL010000349.1:0-2449 GCA_964440415.1 uncultured Flavobacteriaceae bacterium | reverse complement strand
GCTCACCAGGATCTTCCACGAGCAGGATGGCGTCGGCAAATTTGACCGCGTGATGAAGAGCCTGGCAAGCTTCGAGGAATACGCCGGCGCGGTGGAACTCGTCACCCCCGACCAGGCCGTCCCGGAGTTCATCAACCTGTATCTGCAGGCTGCAGATGGTTGGTACTCCGACACTCGAGTGATCGATGCCGCCAACTTGACCCTCGCGGCCATCGCGGCCGACCCGGATCCTGCGCCCGTCTTCAGCTTCAAGACGCTCGACTCGCTCACCGCCCGTCCCGGCGAGATCACCCTGCCGGTCGACACCACCATCCTGAGCGCGAGCGTCACGGATTTCGCCAACGGCGACCTGACCTACACCTGGACCAAGACCCGCGGCCCGGGCAGCGTGGCGTTCTCGACGAACGGCACCGCCGCCAGCACCACCACCGCCACCTTTGGCGAGCCCGGAATCTACCTCCTCGGCATGACTGCCTACGACGGCCTCACTTCCGTGTCCGGCACGGTGGATGTCATCGTCAGGGATCCCGACGGCAGCCTCCCGCCGACCGACCCGCCGGCCGCCGACCCGCAGAGCGTCGACACCCTGGAAGGCCAACCGCTCGCCATCACCCTGACCGGCTCGGATCCCGAAAGCGACGAACTCGACTTCGCCGTCGCCACCGGTCCCACCCACGGCACATTGTCAGGCACTCCCCCGAACCTCACCTACACCCCGACCCCCTTCTATAGTGGCACGGACAGCTTCACCTTCGAGGTGACGGACGTGGGAAGCCTCGTCGCAAGCGCCACCATCGGCATCACGGTGACCCCGGTCAATGACCGGCCGCTCGCAGAGTCACAGAACATCAATATATCCAGCGGCTCGGAACCGATCACTCTGGCGGGATCCGACCCGGACGGCGACCCGCTGACCTTCACCGTCACCGGCAATCCCTCCCATGGCACCCTCTCGGGCACCCCGCCGGACCTGACCTACACCGTGACCGGCGACTACCTCGGTCCCGACAGCTTCACCTTCGAGGTGCGCGATCCGGCCCTGCTCGTTTCCGACCCCGCCACGGTCAGCATCACGGTCAGCGCCGACAGCCCCGGCCTCCTCGTCTACGAGGGATTCCAATACCCGGACGCTACCGACCTCGACGCGGCGGGCGGCGCCTTGGGAACGGTGGGCACCTGGACCGATCACGGCACCGAGGACCACACCATTCAAACCAGCGACCCGAACGGCACCTGGACCGGCATCCCCGGCCCGAACGGCTACCCGAATCAAGGCGGATTCGTCGATGGCAACCGCTTCAACGACAACTCCGGCAGCATTCAGCTCGCGCCGTCCGTCGTCAGCACCTTCCAGGACGGCACCTCGACCTGGGTGAGCTTTGTCAGCGGACACACCACCGAGCCGGGCCTGCCCGACAACCACCACAAACCGAACCTCGCCATCGGCGCCGGGGTGCTCACCGACGACCGGGCGGAGAAGGCGAGCGGCCCGGCCATCGGCGGCGGGGCGAGGTTCAACACCCAGAACTTGTCGGCCTCCTACTATGACGGCACCGGGTTCCCCGAAAACCGCTCCGGCAGCACCGTCCCTCGGCGTGGAACCGAACAACAGCTCGTCGTCATGCGCATTGACTGGGGCGCGGCCAACGACACCGTGAGCCTCTTCAACTTCGACATCAACCTCCCCTACAACGCCCCGAGCGAGGCGGCCTTCGATGCCGGCGCGGTGTCCATCACCAGCAGCGGCAACCTCGACCAATCGACCTTCAACATGCTGTCGTTCCACGGCAGCCGCTCGCACTTCGACGAGATCCGCATCGGCCCGACCTTCGACGCCGTGATCGGCATCGCCCCGCCTCCGGTCCTGAGCGACTACGATCTGTGGACCGCGGCCTCCGGCCTGAGCGGTCCCGATGCCCTCTTCAACGCCGACCCCAACGCCGACGGCATCGTCAACGGACTGGCGTTCTTCCTCGGCGCAAGCGACGCCAATGTGAGCGCCCACGACCTCCTTCCCACCGCCTCGCTCGTGAACGACGGAGGCACCGACTTCTTCGAGTTCGTCCACCGCCGCAGCGATGCCGCCGCCGGGCTGGGCTCCGCGGTGGAACACACCGGGGATCTCATCACCTGGACCACCGCCGAACATGGCGTGGACGACGTCACCATCACCGTGACCGAGGACGGCTTCGCCGAAGGCATCGATCGGGTTGTGACCCGGATCCCCGTCACCGGATCCGATCAAATCTTCGTCCGCCTCTCAGTCTGGGAACCCACGCCGTGAACGGGGGCGGCATCACTCTGGCAGTGGGCCCTTTCGGACCGCGGGGTGCGATCACCGCTTTCAGGGCGGTCCGAAGCGACTCACGACGTCCGGATCGCCAAATAAGCGATGCAGCAGTTTCTCGCCGCACGAAATCTGGCCGCTCCGCGGGATGTCTCGATGCTT
>CAYTSL010000348.1:0-2452 GCA_964440415.1 uncultured Flavobacteriaceae bacterium | reverse complement strand
GCTCGCTTAAAAGAAGGTGAAGTTAAAATGAGGCAAAACAATATTCTTACAGAAAGTGAAGTTGAAGAAGGACTAATATTAACATGTCAATCTCATCCTACCACATCTAAAATTGTAGTAGATTATGATGACGTATAACTGTAGTATTTTACATTCATTTTACCTGATTATTAACAAATCATCGGAGTAATTGATTTTTTATCGGTAAAACTGGTTGCTTTATCGAATAAAAAGAACAAGGTTTAGGTATTACATTGATAGTATAAACAAACCTAATATCTTAGTAAAAGATTTAGCGTTATTTAGATTTTGGGATATCTATTTTAAATAAATGCAATGAATCTAACCCTACTCTTTCGAGTAGGGTTTTTTTATGATTGATTCGATCTTTTTTAGCACACTTTTATAATCAATGCTTTCCATAACATTTTCATAACTCTTTGGATATTTATTCCCATAGACCGAAGAAGGAATTTTTGGATATTTTTTTCTGTCGCTCAATAAGGCATTTTCTGTTTTTTGATTAAAGGGATAAAACCCTGCATAAGGATGTGTTACTCCCCAAAGCGTTACAACCTCTACTCCATAAATTGCCGCTATATGGGCATTACCAGAATCCATTGAAAGCATTAATCTTAAATTACTAATAAGACTTAATTCATCTTTAAAAGATAGTTTCCCAGCAATGTTTATTACATTTTCATATTGAGCTTCAATACCATTTAATATCTGTATCTCTTTCTGCCCTCCTCCAAATAGTAAAATGGTGTAATTATTCTTTTTGTTAAGCTCATTAATCACTTTCTCCATTAATACCATTGGGTACTCTTTAGAAGGGTACTGCGCAAAAGGCGCAATGCCAATCAGAGTTTTTTTAGAATCTTTTATAACTTTAAGTATAGAAGTGTTGAGTTCGAGTTTAGGAGGAAAGGACGGATTATCAAGTTTTAAATTAAAACCTAATCTCTTAAACACATCTACATAACGTTCATGTGTGCTTTTTAGCTGCTTAAACTTCTTTCCTGTTACCAAAGACTTTTTTTCTGCTCGTCCTTTATCTAATTGAATAAATAATTTACCAACTAAAAACAATTTTAAAATTCTAGTGCGTAATACATTATGTAAATCGGCAATAGCATCAATATCCAATTTTTTTAGTTGTTCTGATAATTTAAAAAGCCCATTTACCCCTTTATGTTCCGCATTGAAGTGAGCGGTTAAAACATTAGTATTCTTTATATTATCAAAAAAAGGTGCGAAAAATGGTCTAGTTAATATAGTGATCTCAACTTTAGGGTTCTGTTCAACAAATGCTCTTAAAACAGGGGCAATCATAGCAACATCTCCCATAGCAGAAAACCGAATTACTAGAATATGTTTTGGTTTTTTTGACATCTAATTTTGGCAGATGAGATCCTGAAACAAGTTCAGGATACCCGAAAGGTTATTTTTTCGAACGAAGAACAGGATTCATTTCTTCATCATTATACATTTTCATTTGCTTATAAACTTTCATGTACTTATCTCCCTTTTCAATATCACTTATTAAAGTATCTATTGCTGTAGATAGATCAACACGTTGCTCCAATAAAATATCTAATTTCTTTTTGCATGAAGTAATGTGAGATTCTGATGCATCAGTTCTTATTGCTTCTTCATTCATATGATAAATTTTTAAAGCCAATATTGATAATCTGTCTACTCCCCAGGCTGGACTTTCTGTATTGATTGTTGCGTTTGTTTTTTGAGTCACGTCTTTGTATTGATCCAGAAAATAGCTGTCAATATATTCAACCATATCAGTTCTATCTTGATTTGATGCATCTATTTGTCGTTTTAGTTTTAAAGCTGCTACAGGCTCTATTTGTGGATCTCTTATGATATCCTCATAATGCCATTGCACCGTATCAATCCAACATTTTCTATACAATAAATGTCCTAATAAGTCAGAGCTCTCATTATAAGGGTTTGTGAATGGCTGATCAACCGTATTTATTTCGTGATATTTTTCAATCACTTCTTGAAAAATGGCATTCGCTTTATTGGTAAACATATCTTCATATTAAAGGGCAAATATAGTCCATAATTAATTAACTTTACCACTCAAAATAGAGTTTACAAGCTATGATAATTCATAATCTGTCAGAACAAAAATCTTTACTAAATACATTTATTTCTGAAATACGAGATATAGCCATTCAGAAAGACAGCATGCGATTTAGAAGGAATATTGAGCGAATAGGAGAAGTGTTGGGGTATGAGTTAAGTAAAAAATTGAACTATGAACCCAAACTTATACAAACTCAATTTCAAGAATGTACTATAGACTTACCGGAAAACAAGATTGTAATTTGTTCCGTTTTAAGAGCAGGAGTGCCATTGCATAATGGACTATTGAATTATTTTGACAGCGCTGAAAATGCCTTTATTTCAGCCTATAGACATCATAAAA
>CAYTSL010000347.1:0-2455 GCA_964440415.1 uncultured Flavobacteriaceae bacterium | reverse complement strand
GTGCGAAAAATTTTAGGAGGAGGAATGCGACAAGCAGGTTATTTAGCCGCTGCTGCAGTATACGCTTTGGACCATAATATACAAAGGTTGGCAGAAGATCATCAAAAAGCCTTAGAAATTGGACGGATTTTGGAAAATCTCAATTTTATTAGAAAGGTCGAGCCTATTGAAACTAACATTGTCATTTTTGAAATTGATGAGGAAGTTATTACAGAAGAAGATTTTGTAAGCAAGTTGGCTGAAAAGGATATTTCAATAATTGGCATGGGCCAGGGAAAATTAAGAATAGTAACGCATATGGATTATACAGATATCATGCATGATTCTTTCTTAGCTACCCTGAAAAAACTATAATTCACCAAGATTTGCAAGTGATGAAATTCTGTTTTTAAGGTTTTTGATGCCATTTTCCATACCAGCTTCCGAATTATATAATTGACTATGGCCAATAACCTGGCCAGTAGCATTCTTGAGATTAAACAAAAACATTCCATCATGATTGGTTTTGCGTTCAAACCTTGTGCTGGTCTTATTAATTGGATTTAGGGATTTTACTATACTTTGTGCTTCTTGCTCATCGGTGAATTCCACACTTTTTAATAAGGTGTGCCCTCCTTGTGTTTTAAGGTTGAAACTGAACTTGCCAGCTCCTCTTTTTTTAATTTCTATCATAACCTATTGGACTATTCTTAAAGGTATAAAAAAATTAATTCTCTAGGATAAAAATTGTATTTGCCTTATTGAAAAATATTTATACGACAGGCGAACGTTAGTTAACATGCGCTAACCAAAATGCAAAAAGGGCTTCCTGTAATGGGAAGCCCTTTTTGCTTTAATAGATCTTGATTACCTGTATTTATTCAATAATTTTAAATGATATTGAATTTCACCATTCATACGATATCCTGAATATTCATCCAGCGCATGGCCTTTGGCATTTACTATTTTAAGCAAGGGAAATACGCCTTTCTTATTGTATTTTCCCATTACTTGTTTATTATGAGTCATTTGCTCAGGAGAAAGTAAGTCTTTATTTCTAGGCAGATCTATATATAACAATACATAATCTTCTGAGAGTGTTTTGAATTCTACTGAATCAAATAAATCTGTTTTGAGCATTTTACAGGGTGGGCACCAATCGCTACCTGTAAAATAGACCAAAACGTTCTTACCTTCCTTTTTTGCCTCCTTTAATGCATTTTCATAGTCGGTTAACCATTTAGAGTCCTTCACCACATCAAAATCAGCCTGTGCACTTAAAAAAATAGGTAATATGAATAAAATAAAAGCTTTTTTCATTTTGTTGTTTTTCTATGAATAACAAAACACTTGCCAATCATCTATTTGAATAACGAATCCATTCCGGGAATATTGGGCATTCCTTCCTTAGCAACAGCAGCAAGTTCAGTTTCATTAAAATTTGTTGCTTTTTCTATAGCTTTGTTCAAGGTCAAGATCAAATAGTCCTCAAGTTGTTCTTTATCCGTTAACAAACTATCATCTATTTTAATTTCCGTAATCACTCTATTGGCCGTAATCGATACTGATATCAAACCATCAGATGAATTTTCCTGTAGATAGACCGTATCCAATCTTTTCTTGGTTGCCGCTACTTTTTCTTGGGTTTCTTTGAGTTTCCCCATCATACCCATCATATCTCCAAACATAATTACTTTTTAAATTTATAAGGTCAAAATTACTAAATTGTACCGATAAACAAATTTGTATGATACAAATGGGAAAAAGAATGTTAGTTTTTATAGTATGTCTTACTTTAGCCGTTTCTTGCCAAAATGAAAAGAATACGATGACAAAACCCGAAGCCCCAGTCGCTAAAAAAGTTCCAAAGGAACTAACTATTCATAATGATACAAGGATAGATGATTACTATTGGATGAATGACCGTGAAGATTCAGAAGTAATAGCTCATTTAGAAAGGGAAAACGCCTATTATAATAAATTGACTGCCCACACTAAAGATTTTCAAACAAGTTTATTTGAAGAAATGAAGTCTAGGATCAAGGAGGATGATTCGTCGGTACCTTATAAACAAAATGGATATTGGTATGTGACTAGATATGAGACTGGCAAGGAATATCCTATTTATAGTCGCCATAAAGGGTCTTTGGACGCCCCTGAGGAAATTTTGTTCAATTGCAATGAATTGGCAGAAGGGCATGAATTTTTTAATCTTGGCGGAATAGCAATTAGTCCGGATAACAAATTGGCTTCTTTTGGGGTTGATACTGTTTCTAGAAGACAATATACCATACAAATCAAAAACTTGGCTACAGGGGAGGTTTACAAGGACAAAATTGACAATTCTACAGGTGGGTCTGTTTGGGCAAATGATAACAAAACCTTGTTTTATAGTAAAAAAGACCCGGTTACTTTAAGATCAGACAAAATTTTCAAACATAAATTTGGAACAGATTCCAAGGAAGATAAAATGGTT
>CAYTSL010000346.1:0-2459 GCA_964440415.1 uncultured Flavobacteriaceae bacterium | reverse complement strand
AAAGGCATTCTTTTCTATTTTAAGAAGAACATAAATAACATATATAAAGCCTAAAATACCAAGAATAAATTTTATCCAAATAGGAAAATCAATTGCCATGCTTATAGGAAATACAATAAATAGAAAAAAAAGTTCGGTGAGCTTGTATTTGGTTGATTGAAATTTCAAATTAAATAGTAATTGCAGTTGTATGTTTTACCTCGTTTATCATGAACATGCTATGTGTACTACCAATATGATTTATACTTGTTAGTTTCTCAACCATGAATCCTCTAAAAGCTTCCATATCTTCTACTAGAACTTTAAGCAAATAATCATAATCTCCACTAATATGATAGCATTCCAAAACTTCCTTCAAATTAGTTACTTCTCTTTCAAACTTAACTACATATTCTTGGGAATGCTGAACTAGTTTTACATGGCAAAATGCGACAAATCCTTTGTTGATTTTATCTTTATTTACCAATGCTACATATTTATAAATCACCCCTGTTCTTTCAAGCTTTTTAATGCGTTCATAAACGGCAGTAACTGACAAATTTAACTTATTTGAAAGTTCTTTATTTGTTTGTTTACTGTCCTCCTGAAGCAATTCAAGTAACTTATGATCAATTAAATCCATTTTCATTTTGAAAAATTTTCAGTTTAATTCAAGTTTTAACTGCCTAGGTAGCAAATATATCTATATTATTATATTTTTTTAGATTTATTTTCTATTTATCTTTATTTCTATTGATTTTTTATCTTTTTATTCGGAAATTTGTATGACAAACTAATAATATATCTATCATGAAATTCAATCCAGCAAACGACGTACAAGATTTACAACATTTTGGAGAATTTGGAGGAGTAAATCCTTCTATTTCAGATTCATCTACCTATACTTTTCTATCGGCTAAAACCATGTTTGACACATTCGAGGGTAATGCTGAAGGATGTTACTTATACTCAAGACATTCGTCCCCAAGTAATTTATATTTAGGAGAAGCCATTGCTGCTATGGAAGGCACTGAAACTGCTAATGTTGCTGCTTCAGGTATGGGTGCAATCACTCCTGTTATCCTTCAAATTTGCGATGCTGGAGATCATGTAATAAGTAGTAGAACAATTTATGGAGGAACTTATGCATTCTTAAAGAATTTTGCTCCAAAATTCAATATTAATACCTCATTTGTAGATATTACAAAATTAGAAGTTGTTGAAGCTGCAATTACTAAAAACACAAAAATAATCTTCTGTGAAGCAATTAGTAACCCTTTATTAGAAGTTGCGGATTTAGCTGGTTTAGCTAAAATTGCTAAAAAGCATAATATAAAATTAGTAGTTGATAATACCTTTTCTCCTTTATCAATTTCCCCTGCAAAACTAGGAGCAGATGTTGTGATACATAGTTTAACAAAATTCATCAATGGTACAAGTGATACTGTTGGTGGTGTAGTTTGCGGGACTCAAGAATTCATAGATGACTTACGAAACGTTAACAATGGAGCCTGCATGCTTTTAGGTTCAACAATGGATAGTTTACGGTCAGCTTCTGTAATGAAGAATTTAAGAACTTTGCATTTGCGAATGAAGCAACATAGTACCAATGCTATGTACATAGCCAAAAGGTTTGAACAAGACGGTCTTAAAACAGTTTATCCTGGCCTAAAATCTCATCCCTCCCACGAGTTATTTAAAAAATTGATGAATGAAGAGTATGGCTTTGGTGGTATGTTGACCATAGATGTTGGATGCATTGATAAGGCAAATGAGTTAATGGAGCATATGCAAAATAATAAATTGGGGTATTTAGCTGTTAGTTTAGGATTTTACAAAACGTTATTTAGTGCTCCAGGAACATCTACATCATCAGAAATACCAGAGGAAGAACAAAAGGCAATGGGATTAAGTGATGGTCTAATACGTTTCTCAATTGGACTGGATAACGATATTGAACGTACATACCAAATGATGAAGCAATGTATGATCGATCTAGATGTTTTAAAGGCTGAATTGGTTTAATCTTCTTTTCCTTTAATACGCTCCCAGAATACAATCAAGTCCTCACTGGAAGGAGGTCTTCCTTGAAATGGTAAAATATTCCAGCGTTCATCATCCTTGTAAATGGTAAAGCTAAATACAGAAGAGTTTGGATCTTCAGTATTTAGTAATGGATAACGTAGGTCGTTATATCGATACTGACCAATAGAATCCAAAGGAATAATGTTGTAATAACCATTACTAAACCAAGATAAGGTTTTTATATCTTTATTACTAGTTGGCACTAAATCATGGTTTTTAGGCAGTTGTTGCCAATCTGAAAATCGATTACTTCTATCAAACAATGAATAGAAAGCTACATGATAAGAATTTTCATTTTCAGCTATACCATACCAAAGCACATTATTAAAAATGGATGGTTGAGTTTGGAACCGTTTATATGATATCTCATTTTTCTCTAAAGAACTTTTGAATAC
>CAYTSL010000345.1:0-2464 GCA_964440415.1 uncultured Flavobacteriaceae bacterium | reverse complement strand
TGATATGTCCGCCATCCTCCGCGCCGTAGTCGATTGCCAGCTGCCTTCAGCCGGTCTCGGAGAAGCGTCGTGCCCTGCCTTGTCTACTGTCGATTTTTCATTCGGGATTCCTGCCATGAGACTGGTGGTTTTGCTTGCATCCTTGATTCTGCTGTCGGTTGCATCCGCCCAGGAGAGCGTGACATCGTTCACATTGATCGATGCCGGCACCGACACTGCGATCGCCGCGCACGACCCGATCATCGAGGGGGCGACGATCGACACCAGCGTGACCGGCACGGCCCTGAACATCCGCGTCAATACCGATCCCGCGAGCGTCGGCAGCGTGGTACTCTCGTTGGCCGGCGCGACCACGAATAACCAGACCGAAAGCACCGCGCCCTACGCGCTTTTCGGCGATTCGAACGGCAACTACAACGCCGGCAGTTTCGCCATCGGCACCCACGCCTTGACGGCCACGCCCTACACCGGTGGGAGCGGGGGCGGCACGGCGGGCACACCGCTGACCCTGAACTTCACCATCAGCGCCGGTCCGCCGCCGGCCTTCAGCGTCGATGCCGGTCCCGACCTCAGCCTGCGGCTGCCCACCAACTCGACCACGCTGCGGGGAAGCGCCGACGATGGGGTGATTCAGACGGCCACCTGGACGCAGGTCAGCGGACCTTCGAATGCGACCTTGTCGGGGGAAGCCACGGTCGACCTCACCGTGTCGGATCTCGTCGAGGGCACCTACATCTTCCAGTTCTCGGCGACCGCAGTCGGCGGTGGAAGCGACAGCGATCAGGTCGATGTCACCGTGCTGCCGGCCGGCGCGATCACCGTGACCCTCTCCGGCGAGGTGAAGAAGTGGCACCGGCTCACGCTTCAATGCCCGGGTCCTGCCACCAGCGAGACGGCCGAGCCGAACCCCTTCGCCGACTACCGGCTCGACGCGACCTTCACGCATGCGGACAGCGGCAAGTCCTAC
Organism: uncultured Flavobacteriaceae bacterium; assembly: GCA_964440415.1. Classification (GTDB taxonomy): domain Bacteria; phylum Bacteroidota; class Bacteroidia; order Flavobacteriales; family Flavobacteriaceae; genus Site-B1. The sequence continues at coordinate 1,497 of CAYTSL010000345.1, read as the reverse complement.
GTGGTGCCCGGCTTCTACGCGGCGGACGGCGATGCCGCCGAAAGCTCGGCCGACGACGGCGACCGATGGCAGGTGCGCTTCCGGCCGGATGAGGAGGGCACGTGGAACTACCTGCTGTCGTTTCGCGCGGGCACCGACGTTGCGATCGCCGCGGGTGCCGGTGCTGGAAGCCCGGGCGGGTATTTCGACGGCGAGAGCGGCAGCTTCGAGATCGGCCCGACCGACAAGGCGGCGCCCGACCTGCGTGCGCAGGGGCGTCTCGAATACACCGGCGCCCACCACCTGCGCTTCGCCGAGACCGGCGAGTGGTTCATGAAGTGCGGCACCGACTCGCCGGAAAATCTCTTCGCCTATGACGATTTCGACGACACGCCGAACGTCGGCAAACGCCGCAAGTCATGGTCGCCGCATGCCGGGGACTACGATGCCGCGACCATGGCGGACTTCACTTGGCAGGGTGGGAAAGGTTCCGAGTTGCTCGGGGCCATCGACTACCTCGCCTCGGAAGGGCTCAACGCCTTCTCCTTTCTCACCTTCAACATCGACGGCGACGACAACAATGTCTTCCCTCATCGCTTGGTCAGTGACATCGCCGCCTACAAGGCGGCCGCCAAAAGGAAGCGGTGGATCGGTGGGGTGGTGCATCACGACCGCTTCGACGTCTCGAAGCTCGGGCAATGGGAGCGGATCATGGCGTTCGGTGGCACCCGCGGGATGTTCCTTCACTTCAAGACTCAGGAGCAAGAGAACGACCAGCGCATGGATGGCGGGGCGCTCGGACGCGAGCGCATCCTCTACTACCGCGAGTTGGTCGCGCGCTTCGGCCACCATCTGGCGCTGAACTGGAACATCGGCGAGGAGAACACCAACACGCCGGCCCAGCGCGTGGAGATCGCCCAGTGGTTCCACGATCACGATCCCTACCGCCATCCGGTGGTCATCCACACTTTTCCGGAAGAGAAGGATGCGGTCTATACGCCGCTGCTGGGAACTGCGTCCAAATACGCCGGCACCTCGCTACAGACCAATCTTGCGGACTTCGGCTTGGTTTTTTCGGACACGCAAACCTGGGTTGAGGCATCCGCCGCGATCGGAAAGAAGTGGCTGATCGCCTGCGACGAGCCCGGGGACCCCGCGCACGCCTTACGCCCGGACAATGACGCCGGCAACAGCCACATCGACGGCCGTAAGAACGCCCTGTGGGGTCATGCCCTCGCCGGCGGGGCGGGCCTTGAATGGTATTTCGGCGCCGAGCACGCACACTCCGACATGAACTGTAAGAACTTCCGCTCGCGCGACCAGTTCTGGGACGTGTGCCGCCATTTCCTCGAGTTCTGGAAGGCCAGCGGTGCGCCGTTCTGGGCGATGTCCAATGCCAACGCGCTGGTCTCCGGTGCCGGCAACAATGCCAACCGCTGCCTGGCCTCTCCCGGCAGCCACTACGTCGTCCAGCTCTACAGCGGCGATGGCGGGGGAACCACCACGCTCGACCTCACC
>CAYTSL010000344.1:0-2467 GCA_964440415.1 uncultured Flavobacteriaceae bacterium | reverse complement strand
AACCTGAAACTATCTTGTATTTATCTAAAAAATTATATGATCATAACCCAGAGGCATCAATATTTGCCATTCAAGGTTACGATTGGGAATTAATGATTGGTTTGAGTGAAAAAGGAACTGTAAATCTTGAAAAGGCAAAAAAATATTTCGAGGATAATGTACTAATTAACTATCTTTGAGTAAATCAAAACAATTAATATTATGTGTGGAACTTGTGGTTGTGGATCAGGCGAAAATGGAGTATCCATTCAAAATCCTAGAGAGGTAAAAGCTCATGAACATCATCATCACGACGATGGACAATCTCATAGTCATGATCATTCGCATGAACATCATCACCATGATCACGACCATTCACACGGTCAAGACCATCATCATAAAACGGTGATTGACCTTGAACAAGATATTCTTCAGAATAACGAAGTGATGGCTGCAAGAAATAAAGGCTATTTTGAAGCTAAAAATATTTTTGCATTGAATTTAGTAAGTTCTCCCGGTTCTGGTAAAACGTCCATATTAGAAAAAACTTTATCAGATTTAAAATCTGAAATGCCATTTTATGTAATTGAAGGAGACCAACAAACCTTAAATGATGCCAACAGAATTGATGCTTTAGACATTCCAGTAATTCAAATTAACACTGGAAAAGGATGCCATTTAGAAAGCGATATGGTTTATGATGCAGTTAAGCAATTAAAAATAAAAGACGACTCCATTTTAATGATTGAAAATGTTGGCAATCTAGTTTGCCCATCCATGTTCAATTTAGGAGAATCCAAACGAGTAGTAATTATTAGCACAACTGAAGGTGAAGATAAACCTATCAAATACCCAGATATGTTTCATACATCCGATATATGTATTATCAATAAGATAGACTTACTACCTTATGTAAATATCAATATTGATAAATTAAAGGAATACGCTTTACAAGTGAATCCTAACTTACAATTCTTTGAAGTATCTGCTACAACTGGAGAAGGTATGTCAAAATGGTATGATTGGTTAAAAACTCAAAAATCCTAAATCAATATGTGTTTATCTATACCCGGAAAATTAATTGAAATTACTGCTCAACTTGATGAAACATTCAGAACAGGTAAAGTCTCTTTTGACGGAGTCATAAAAGAAGTAAGCTTAACCTTGGTTCCTGAAGCACAAGTAAATGATTATGTCTTGGTCCATGTTGGAGCTGCTATTAGCACAATTGATGAAGAAGAAGCTAAAAAAACTTTTGAACTACTCAAACAATTAAACGAACTACAGGATTTAGATCCACCAGATACAGAATAATTAATTAACAAAAAAGCTGAACAAAATGTTCAGCTTTTTTTTGTCTAATCCTTGGTATTTTATCAATAGTTTTTATCAAATCACCATAGTCAAGATTTGTATTCTACAAAATATTAATTTGAATATAAACCAAACTCAACCACTACTCAAGCTTCTTAATAATATTTATTAGCACTACATATCTATTTTATTTGATTGATAATTAATGATTTATAATTATTCAATTCACCACTTAAATTTCAGAAATATTACACATGACATATATCATCTTTTTAATCATCATCTGAAATTATCTTTGAAGTAGTTTAACAATCACTAAAAACTAATGCAATGATTAACATTTTTAAGACATCTAAATCTGTTGCTTTAAGCATAGATGAATTTTTTGATAAGATTGATTTAGGAATTTTAAATTTTAAAAAAGGTGCTAATAATTATGTGCATGGTAATAGTGCCGAATTTGACCAAAATTTAAAAACACTAAATATTTTAGAGAATGATGCTGACTCTATTAAAAGAAGAATTGAAAATGATTTCTATTTGCATTCCTTAATGCCTAATTATTCAAGTGATATATTAAACTTATTAGAAGGGGTAGATGACATAATGGATATGTCTAAAGATGTTTTAAATCAATTTGATGTAGAGACACCTCACATCCCAGAACTAATCAAAAAGGATTTTTTAGAATTAGTATCACTATGCACCAAATCTGCAGATAGTGCTGTGCCAGCGGCAAGGATATTTTTCACTTCTCCAGATGAAGTAAAAGACAAAATACAAAAAGTAATATTCTACAATAGAGAAGCAGATGCATTATCTAATAGTATAAAGCGTAAGATATTTCAGGAGTTTGATTCATTAAGATTGAGTGAAAAAATTCACCTACGCTATTTTGCTTTACACATAGAACAAGTTTCTGATGCTGCAAAGAAGGTTGCCAATCAGTTGTCTTCATTAGTAATTAAAATAAAAATGTAACTAAAAAATAAATGGTTTTTTTGTTTTTTTTATCGAGCGGACTTTTTTTAGGATGGACTTTAGGTGCAAATGATGCTTCTAATGTTTTTGGTTCTGCGGTCGGTTCTAAATTGATACGTTTTAAACAAGCAGCTATTATTGCTTCAATATTTGTGATTTTAGGTGCTGTTTTACAAGGCGCTGGTGGATCACA
>CAYTSL010000343.1:0-2493 GCA_964440415.1 uncultured Flavobacteriaceae bacterium | reverse complement strand
ACTTTAGCCGAGGTCTCAATTGCATTGATTGGAATTGTTTGGTTTAGAAAAGGAAGGTGGAAGCAGATGAAGGTGTAGAATCATCTTCTGAAAGTCTTTTTTCTGTACACTGAAAACGATTTGATAAAAACCTTTGGTTAATTCAAACAACCTATTCTGGTGGTTCATATAATATTTACAAGTGTTAATTTATGTAAGGACAAGTAAGGCATAACGACCTTCTTAATGATCTAAACATCTGTAATCGTGAAAACTAAAGTTGCTATATCCATATTAATTGTCTTTAGTTTTATCTCCATTAAGGCACAAACTTGTTGTTCTGGTGGTATTCCGCTTTCTAATAATTTAGGTTTAGATATTTCAGAAAAAGGAACAGTACAAGTAGGACTAAACTATGATTATAACAATCTTAACACTTTAAATAGTGGAACAGAAAATTTAAATGATGACTCACGGTTACGAATTACTCATTCTGTTTTATTAAATGTTGGATATTCCATAACAGACAGGTTAGCTTCCGAGGTTTTATTTACTTGGGTCAATCAACGTAGAAAGATCTCACAATTTGGAAATGAAAACTTAGACCAAACTTCCGGTATAGGTGATGCTGTGTTATTAATAAAATATAATTTCCCAAAAATCTTAGGGGAAAATAGTGCTTTCAACCTTGGACTTGGAACTAAATTACCATTAGGCTCATCAACAGAAACTAATGATATTGGAATTACATTAAATGCCGATTTACAACCAGGAAGCAATGCTTGGGATATTATTTATTATTCTTTGCTCTCTAAAAATTTAAATATTAGGCCTTCATTAAATATTTTCTCTAGAATTATCTACAGAAGTACTGGAACTAATGATTCCTATTTAGAAAGTTTAGAATATAAATTTGGTAATGAATTTCAGGCTTTTATTGGGTTCGCAGATCAATTCTTAATTTTTAAAACCTTATCAAATCCTAGTTTATCTTTTAAATATAGAAGTGCAGATAAAGATGCAATTGATGGGGTTGATATAGAAAGTACTGGAGGAAAATGGGTATTTCTAGTTCCTAACTTTTCTATAAACATTACACCTTCAATATCCTTTAATACAAAAGCAGAATTACCTATTTATAGTGATGTTGATGGAACGCAGTTAACACCAACTTTTAGAATCTCAACTGGATTCCTTATAAATTTCGCTCACAAGCAAAGTATATTAAATTAAAATTAACGGTTATGAAAAAAAATGTAGTTTATTTATTCGCTTTCATTTTAGTACTATTAAATTGCAGTGCTAGTAACGATGAAAGTAGTGTTCAAAGTTTTGACAACGATTCCGGAAACGGAAACGGAAATGGTAATAATGATGATGGAAATACTTCTCAAGATTGGTTAATCCCAATATCAGAGGTATTTGATGGAGGGCCTGGAAAAGATGGTATTCCTTCTATAGATCGCCCTAATTTTGTAAATGCTAATTCTACAGAAGCCAATTATCTTATTGATAATGATTTAGTTGTAGGAATAGTTATAGGAAATGAAATTAAAGCATATCCACATATTATATTAGATTGGCATGAAATAGTTAACGATAAAGTTGATGATCAACGCATAACAATTTCATATTGCCCTTTAACTGGAACCGCTTTTGGATGGGAAAGTTCTTCAAATGGACAATTTTCTACTTTTGGGGTGTCAGGTTTATTATACAATACAAATTTAATATTATATGATAGAAATACTGATAGTAATTGGTCCCAAATTAAGTTACAATGTGTAAATGGATCTCAGATTGGAGATGTTCCCACACTTATTAATGTTGTTGAAACTGATTGGTTAACTTGGAAAACGAACTTTCCCGAGACTAAAGTATTAAGCTTAAATACTGGTTTTTCAAGAAATTATGGTTTTTATCCGTACGGAAGTTATATTACAAATAATGATTTTTTGCTTTTCCCAGTATCACCCTTAAATAGAACTTTACCAAGTAAGGAAAGAGTTCATGCGATTATAGATGTCGATAATGAAACTTCTAAAGTCTATCAATTTTCGCACTTCATAAATGGTAATTTGATAAACGAAATTATTAACGAAAATGAGTATTTAATTGTAGGAAAGGGAAATCTAATAAATTCATTTAAATTGACTTCGGAATATGCCAATTTAGAATTTAATTTAATTCCGAATAGTTCCGAAGTTATGTTTAATGATAATGAAGGAAACATATGGAATATTTTCGGAAAAGCAATTGAAGGACCTAGAGTAGGAGAAGAATTACAGTCCTCAAATTCTGTAATGAGTTATTGGTTTGCAATTGCAGCGTTTTATCCCGATCCGGAAATCTTTGAAAATTAGATAATTTTCACACTATTTTAAAATCATTTTTACGTTGACTGTATGCAGTTCATCGATTATTGAACAAAATTAAATACAATAATAATTCAGGTTTTGTACAATCCAAAAATAGACTTATTGTGTTTAAATACTTTTAAATTTTATCAATGAC
>CAYTSL010000342.1:0-2494 GCA_964440415.1 uncultured Flavobacteriaceae bacterium | reverse complement strand
ACATCCTGAACGATTTTCACCAAATGTATTAATGAGACCTTTATATCAGGAAGTTATTTTACCAAATTTGTGCTATATCGGTGGAGCAGGGGAATTAGCTTATTGGTTTCAAATTAAAAGTTCTTTTAAAGCTTTTTCTATTCCGTTTCCAATGCTTTTATTAAGGAATTCGGTTTTATTGAAATCCTCTAAACAATCTGAAAAACTAAAGAAATTAGAAATCGATAATAAAGATTTGTTCCTTGATAAAAATTCTTTCATTAACAAAAAAGTAAGGAGTATTTCCAATATAGATATTGATTTTTCACCGCAAAAGGAGATATTAGAAAAGCAGTTTGAAGATTTATATAAATTAGCACAACGGACGGATAAATCTTTTTTAGGTGCAGTTTCTGCTCAAGAAAGAAAGCAGATCAAAGGATTAGAAAAGTTAGAAAAGAGACTACTTAAAGCACAGAAGAAGAAATTAGCAGATCAGGTTTTAAGAATCACAGATATACAAAACCAGTTATTCCCAAATCAAAATTTACAGGAGCGTACAGCTAATTTTTCTGAATTATATTTGGAATATGAAAGCCAGTTGATTCCGTTCTTATTTAAATACTTACACCCATTACAGGGAGAATTTTTAGTGCTATCTTTGTAGCCTAAAAATTAATTCATGCATAATATTGATATAGATTTAGTTGAAATGACGCTGGATGTCATGAAGTATGCTGTTGATAGAATAACAAAAACACATCCAGAATTAGGAGTGCCAGTAAAGGAAGAAGAATTAAAGAAAATAATTGGCGAAACAGTTACATCAACTGGTATAGGAGGGGAAAAGGCCTTTGAAATTTGGAAGGATGTTTTAGTTAAAGCAACAGTTCCTATTGATCATCCAATGCACTTGGCATTTGTGTCGGCAGCTCCAACAAGAGCATCAATTATGTTTGATCTGGTAACTTCAGCATCCAGTATTCATGGAGCTTATTGGATGGAAGGAGCAGGAGGTATTTTTGCTGAAAACCAAGCTATGGAATGGCTGGTGTCACTAACAGGAATGCCAAAAGGTGCATTTGGTGTTTTTACTAGTGGTGGTACAGCGGCTAATTTATCTGCAATGGTAACTGCAAGAGAGCATTGGAGAGAAAATGATGAATTTAAAGGTGAAAAAGGTTTAATTATAACCTCTGTTGGAGCCCATTCTTCTATAAAAGCGATGGCAAAAGTGATAGATGTGGATGTGTTGTTAGTCTATTCAGAGGATAGGTTAGAAGGAAAGGATTTAGAGGCTACAATTAACGGATTAACAGAACATCAACGTAAACGATTGTTTGCAGTTGTTGGAACTGGGGGAACAACCAATGCAGGAATTATTGATGATCTTGAAGGCATTGCTGATGTTTGCAATAGAGAGAATATTTGGTTTCATGTAGATGCTGCCTATGGAGGTGGAGCACTTGCGGCTGATTCTGTACGGCACCTTTTTAACGGAATTGAAAAATCGAATAGTGTTACTATCGATCCTCATAAGTGGTTATTCTCACCTTACGATTGTGGAGCAGTTATTTATAAAAACCCAGAATTAGCTAAAAAAGCACATTCCCAAGAAGGTTCCTACCTCGACATTTTTAAGGATGAAGGAGCTCATGGTTTCAATCCTTCGGAATATCAAATACAATTGACGCGAAGAGTAAGAGGATTACCTTTGTGGTTTTCTCTTGCGACCCATGGAACAGATAAATATAAACGAGCAATAGAACAAGGAATTGAATTAGCAAATCTTGCGGGTAAGATGATAACAGATCATCCTAATTTAGAACTAGTAAGGGAACCAAGTTTGTCTTGTGTTTTGTTCAGAAGAAAAGGTTGGAAACCAGAAGATTATACCAATTGGACTTATACTAATCATAAAGAAGGACTCGCTTTAGTGACTCCAACAAAGTGGAGAAAGAAGGAGTCTTATGAAACTGTGGCTCGATTTTGTTTTATAAATCCACATACTAAGATTTCTGATGTTGATAAAATATTAAAAACAATGTCATAAATGCAGTATACAAAACTTTGCATTTTCGCATTTAATAGTATTTTTGCGCATGCAACATAATAAGGTACTGATTTTAGATTTCGGTTCGCAATACACACAACTAATTGCAAGAAGAGTAAGAGAACTCAATATATTTAGTGAAATTAGACCATATAACAAAGTCCCAACAAATATTGAAGAGTATAGTGCTGTAATTCTGTCTGGAAGTCCATTTTCTGTAAGAGCAGCAGATGCTCCACATCCTGATTTATCAAAAATAAGAGGTAAGAAACCACTTTTGGCTGTATGTTACGGAGCTCAATATTTTGCGCATTTCTCTGGGGGTGAAGTAACGCCTTCTAACACAAGGGAATATGGTAGAGCTAACTTATCTTTTGTGAAAGAAGATGAAAAATTCTTCAATAATATTTTTATTGGTAGCCAAGTATGGATGAGTCATAGCGATACCATAAAACATTTACC
>CAYTSL010000341.1:0-2494 GCA_964440415.1 uncultured Flavobacteriaceae bacterium | reverse complement strand
CAGCGAGCAAAGCAAATTCTAAATCGAAGAATAAGGTGCCAAATAGAGTAATAAACAGCACGATTAACTCTCTACCACTACTTTTATAAACTTGTTTGATATGGTGAAAATCAATTAAATTATAACCTACTAGAAGTATGATTCCTCCCATTGCTGCTTTAGGCAAGAATGAAGCATATTTAGCAAATAATAATAGTACTACCATTAAAAAAATAGAAGCGAAAATAGCTGACATAGGTGTTTTTGCTCCCGCTTGATGATTCACTCCAGATCTTGTAAAAGAACCAGAACCAGCATAACTTGAAAAGAAACTTGCAACCATGTTAGATAAACCTTGACCTATAAATTCCTGGTTACCATCAATTTTTTGATGTGTATGTAACGCAATGGCCCTACCAATTGCTACCGCTTCTATTAAACCTAACAAAGCCAATACCATGGCTCCAGAACTCAATAATTTTACATTGTTATAATTAAAATCTGGTACTCTAAATGGTGGTAAATTTGAAGGAATTTTACCAACAGTTTCAATTCCGTTTGCGTCTCCACCTAAAAGTATCGCAATTACACTACCCAATACCATAGCAATAAGCATGTAATATCTGGAAAGTGGTTTAATAAAAATTTTAATAATTAATGCTATAAGCAATGTGCCAACCGCTACGATAAAAACATACCAATTAGTTTCAGAAATATGACTTCCTATATATGCTAAAATCTCTGGAATTGTACTTCCTTGAGGAACTCCTATACCAAATACATGTTTGAGTTGCTTGAAGGCAATTAATATTCCCGCTCCTGCTGTAAATCCAATAATAACCGAATGTGAAACAAAATTCACGAGTTTTCCCATTCTTAATAGACCCATTACGAACTGAAAAAAGCCTGCTAAAAAAGTTAAAACTAAAGCTAAAGACACGAAGCCTTCTAAATCCGTTTCTGGATTCACAAATTTTACTAGGGTAGAATACACCACTATTGAAATAGCAGTTGTTGGTCCAGAAATTAAATGATAAGAAGATCCAAACAATGCAGCAATAATTGGAGTTATCATTGCAGTATAAAATCCATAAATTGGTGGCAACCCTGCAATCATAGCAAAGGCTACAGCTTGAGGAATAACAATTATAGTGCCTGTTATGCCTGCAATTAAATCATCCTTAAGGGTATGTTTTGCAGTTGGTAACCAAGTAAGAAACGGAAGTACTTTCTTAAGCATGTACTAATTTAGTTAATTTTTTTGCTCTATAACAAGATTCCCGCTTTCGCGGGAATGACTTGTCTTAAATTATTTGTCTTCTTTTGGAATGTAATAACATCCACCTGGAGATTTATCTGGTGTAAAAGCTCTTTCAAACCATAAAGGTCTTCGTTCTCCATTTGGTCCAGGAGCTGGACGTGTCATTGCCATCCATTCTTTGTAAATTTCATGGGACTTGTTCGTATCTACAAATATGTCACCATACTTTTCGTCCTTTCCAGGAACTTCAATTCTAACACGTTGATGCCAACAATGCATTCCACTAATTGGATCTGGATGAACTGCATGTGTTATATTTTGATGCACACCTCCATCTTTCCAGAAGATTCGTTTAGAATCGCTATCACTAGATTCAAAAGGTTTAATACCGGAAATGGTGTTCATTTTCCATCCACCTTTTCCATCATTTTCGATATTTACAGTATTGGTTGCCCAGCGGTTTCCTGTTTTATCTTGAGGTCTTCTCCAACGTCCAATATGATGTGAACAAGCAACAACACCAGGTTTCATACTTTGAGTAACCCAAACTTTATCTATAAAATAACCAATATCAGTATTCAATTTTACTAAATCTCCAGTTTTGAATCCCCATTTCGCTGCATCGTCTGGATGCATCCAAATTGGGTTTCTATTGGAAATTTCAACCAACCATTTGGCATTACCAGATCTGGAGTGAATTAATGTTGGCAATCTAAATGTAGGAACCAATACATACTCTCCTTTAGATTTATCCAATACATCATTATGAATATGACTCTTAATATAGGTTGGAGTTGCATATTCTGGCCATTTCCAATCTACCATGGTTTGTGAGTAGAATTCATTCTTGCGTGATGGTGTCGGGAAACCTACACAGGCTTTTCCTTTAACCATTACTCCGATTCCTTTTCCATCTTTGGTAATAACTTCTGTTTCTTTATCAACTTTTGAACCTTTTAACTGTTCTGCCGAAAGTTCATTTTCGTTGACTTTATAAGATTCGCCCTTTTCTATCTCAAAAGCCCCATATTTCTTCATGTATTCCAATTCTGCGAATTGACCTGTAAAACCATCTGCTTTAGCAGTTTCAGGTAATCCTTTTACGCGTTCGAAAATATATTGGTAATATTCATCAATTGTTATTTTTTCTCCTGGTCTATAAGGTGATTCGAAATGTTTACGAATTCCCATGCTTCCATCAGGATCTATTCTCCAAGATAATTCAATAAAGAATTCATCTTCTTCCCAAACTTC
>CAYTSL010000340.1:0-2500 GCA_964440415.1 uncultured Flavobacteriaceae bacterium | reverse complement strand
AGCGGTCATTCACATATTCTAAAGGTCATGGCTGATAAAAAATTAGATCTGCTTTACATGAACCCAGGAGCTATTGGTAAACATGGATTTCATAAAGTAAGAACGATGCTCCGATTTGTTATTGATAGAAATAAAATAAAGGATTTAGAGGTTATAGAATTTAAAAGGATTTAATATAAAACTCCGAAGCTTTCACTTCGGAGTTTTAACGCACTAATACTACTAAGATGATAGGTTTATCTTAATCGATCTACAGATTTTACAAGATCTTCATCCTTCTTAATGGCCTTATTGGCCAAAGCCAAAAATACGATAGAAAAGATAGGTAGAAGCATCCCAATACCCTTCTCAGAAACGTTAGTTTCTCCAGATAGACTTAGAGACTGATATACAAATAATCCTAGTAAAATAAAGTTTAATATTATATTTAGTCGTCCCAACATAAATTGTGACTTTCTATTTTTAAACATGAAAATTGAAATTAAGCTTAATAACCCAGAGCCTAAAAACAAACCCAGAAATAATAAATTATCTTGAGCAAATACTGTGATATTATCCTTTGTTACCCATAAATGAAAAACAAAAATTAATCCTGCCGCAGCCACTACAGCCAATAATAAATAAACAGTTTGTATACGTTGTAACATCGTTATTTTAAAAACAGCACAAAAATAACGGTTTCTTTTATAAAAACATACTTAATATATTAAAATAATATTGTATTATTGCATCGGTAAAGCAGTTGTATTCAAAGTTTTGCTTTATATATTCTTCTGAAAAAGATCAATTTTTATCTACTGAAAATATAATTTCAAATTATAACCCAACGTTCAAAACAAATCAATGTTTGAGATTTCACAATTAAAAGAAAAAAAACTATCCGAATTACAGGATATAGCTAAAGAATTAAGTGTACCTAAGTACCGTTCACTAAAAAAATTAGATTTAGTATATCAAATACTAGACCATCAGGCTGCAAATCCTAAAGCTGTCGAAGAGGTGGTTAAACCTGTTCAAAAAACAGTGCCAAAAAAAAGACAGCCAGTTCAAAAGCCAAGACAAAATCAACCAAAGGCTAAAGTACTAGCTAACAAACCGAATCCTACAGAAAAAACAGAGGAACCTCAAAAGGAAAAACAAACTCAACCAAAAGCCGAGAATAAGCCAAATAAAGTTGAGAGACATACTCCAAATAAAGTTGAAAGACCTGCTCCTAAGCAAGGTGACAAACCCCATAATAATAACCCTAACGCCAAACGAGATAATCCAAATCAGCATAGAAAAGATAATAATCCTCCAAAAGGAAATAATCGCAACCAAGGAAATAACGGAAATAAAGATACCAGAAACAGGTACAGAGAACCAGATTTTGAATTTGATGCGATTATAGAAAGTGAAGGCGTTTTAGATATTATGCAGGATGGTTATGGCTTCTTACGCTCTTCAGATTATAACTATTTATCATCACCAGATGATATCTATGTATCACAATCTCAAATTCGTTTATTCGGATTAAAAACGGGAGATACAGTATTAGGACATGTACGCCCACCAAAAGAAGGTGAAAAATATTTTCCTCTTATAAAAGTGAGTAAAATTAATGGTCAAAGTCCAGATGTGGTAAGAGACAGAGTTTCTTTTGAGCATCTTACACCTTTATTTCCACAAGAAAAATTTAATCTTGCAGAAAGACAAAGTACAATTTCCACAAGAATAATGGACTTGTTTTCACCTATAGGTAAAGGACAACGTGGTATGATTGTATCACAACCTAAAACAGGTAAAACAATGTTACTAAAGGATGTTGCAAATGCAATTGCAGCAAATCATCCTGAAGTTTATCAAATGATCTTATTAATTGATGAACGTCCAGAGGAAGTTACAGACATGCAACGGAATGTACGTGGAGAAGTTGTCGCATCAACATTCGATAAAGAAGCACACGAGCACGTAAAAATTGCAAACATTGTATTAGAAAAAGCAAAACGACTTGTAGAATGTGGTCACGATGTAGTAATTCTATTAGACTCAATCACGCGTTTAGCAAGAGCTTACAATACAGTTCAGCCAGCTTCAGGTAAAATATTAAGTGGTGGTGTTGATGCAAATGCGTTACACAAACCAAAGCGTTTCTTTGGTGCGGCTCGTAAAATTGAAAATGGAGGTTCTTTAACAATCATTGCAACAGCCTTGACAGAAACTGGATCTAAAATGGACGAAGTAATCTTCGAAGAATTTAAAGGGACAGGTAATATGGAGTTACTATTAGATAGAAAAATATCTAACCGTAGAATTTTCCCTGCTATCGACCTTACATCATCGAGTACGCGTCGCGACGATTTATTGTTAGATGCTAATACTATTCAACGTATGTGGGTTATGCGCAAGTATTTAGCAGACATGAATCCTGTAGAAGCTATGGAATTCATAAATGAAAGATTTAAACAAACTCGTAATAATGAAGAGTTTTTGATATCTATGAACGGATAAATTAGATGTC
>CAYTSL010000339.1:0-2513 GCA_964440415.1 uncultured Flavobacteriaceae bacterium | reverse complement strand
TATTAAGTGGCTATAGTATTAGTCATTTTTATTAAATATGTTAATGTTCTTTTAAAAAACCTTGAGTTGTAAGTATTCTTGGTAATTTTGGACAAATTGTTTTATGATACGTTGGTTAATTTTTATAGCTATTTATACGGTAATGGATTTTTATGCTTTTCAAGCTATAAAAACCATTACCAAAAATAATTGGGTCTACTATTTACATATTGCCATCTCTATTTTGGTGGTTGGTAATTTTATATATCAATTCACCCAGGCAAGCACTGGAAGAGTTTTAACACCAGAAAAAAGTTATGCTTTTGGGTTTTTGTTGACGCTTATAGCTTTAAAAGTAGTTGTTGTCCCGATACTATTTGGTGAAGATGTATTTAGGCTTTTCGAAGGAACTTATAATAAGTTGTTTTCTTCTACCAATACATTTCATGTGCCATCACGAAGAAAATTTGTTAGTCAAATGGCAATGGGATTAGCGGCTATTCCTTTTGCTTCATTGCTTTATGGCATGGTTAAAGGGAAATACAATTTTAGAGTATTGAGTTATACTTTGCATTTTGAAGATTTACCTGAAGCTTTTGACGGATATAAAATAACTCAAATTAGCGATATCCATTCGGGAAGTTTTGACAATAAAGAAAAGATTGAATATGCTGTTAACCTTGTTAATGAGCAGTCGTCTGATACTATTCTGTTTACAGGAGATTTGGTTAATAACACGGCGAGTGAAATGGATCCTTGGATGGATACATTTTCTAAATTAGAGGCTAAAGATGGTATATATTCTATATTAGGAAATCATGACTATGGCGATTACAATCAATGGAACAGCAAAGAGGAAAAAAAGCAAAATTTTGAACAGCTTTTAGAAGTTCAAAAACAGTTAGGTTTTGATCTGTTATTGAATGAAAATAGATTTATAGAAAAGGATGGTGAACGAATCGCTATTATTGGTGTAGAGAATTGGGGAAAAGGATTTAAGCAAAAAGGAGATTTGAATAAGGCATCTGAAGGAATAAATTCTGATGATTTTAAGATTGTCTTGAGCCACGATCCAACACACTGGAATGAGGTAATTGTGCCTCATAAAGATCATTACCATCTAACCTTAAGTGGTCATACGCATGGTATGCAATTCGGTATTGAAGTTCCTGGGTGGATAAAATGGAGTCCTGTGAAGTGGAGATATAAGCATTGGGCTGGGATTTATGAGCAAGCCAATCAATTTATAAATGTAAATAGAGGTTTTGGCTTTTTGGCTTATCCTGGACGTGTTGGTATTTGGCCAGAGATTACTGTTATAGAGCTTAAAAAGGGGCCAAGTATAGTATAATTCTTAAGAAATGCTATATTTGTATACGCGCATTTGACCTAAAACTTTAAAGTATGTCAAAATTTGGGGAACTAATAGATGTGGATGTTCCAGTTTTGTTAGATTTTTTTACAGAGTGGAATGAGCAATCAACTGCTATGCATCCAGTTTTAAGAGATGTGGCTGCTGCTCTCGGTGACAAGGCAAAAGTCATTAAAATTGATGTTGATAAAAACAAAGAACTTTCAGAAGCTCTTCGAGTTAAGGGCTTACCAACATTAATTATTTATATGGGTGGCGAAATGAAATGGCGTCAAAGTGGAGAGCAAGATGCTAATACTTTGATCAATATCATTCAGGAATACGTCTAAATTTCTATTGATTTAAAAGTATAACCTTTTTTACTGAAGTGTTCTAATACTTTGGGTAAAGCGTAGCGCATATTTTTCTCTGCCTTTACGCTATCATGAAAAACAATAACACTACCTTCTTTTGCATTGGATATTACATTTTCAAGGCATTTTTCTTTAGTTACGTCTTTATCCCAGTCAAAAGCTAACACGTTCCACATTATCACCTTATAGCCTAATTCCGCCAATGCTTTGCCTTGTTTTGGTCTTATCTGTCCATAAGGAGGTCGAAATAGTATTTGCGATTCAGAGTCATTTTTATTCTGTTGAAGGTCAATTACTTTTTGCGCTTCTTTAATGTTTGCTAGATAATTTTTTGTTGAAGTTCTCCAGCCTTTAATATGGTTGTTGGTGTGATTTCCTATTTTATGCGCTTTATCTTGTATATTCTTGAAGATTTCAGGATGTTGACTTACATTTTTACCAATACAAAAAAAAGTGGCTTTGGCCTTGTATTTATCTAAAATATCCAAGGTCCAATTGGTTATTTCAGGTGTCGGCCCGTCATCAAAAGTAAGGTATAGGGTTTTACTCTCCGAAGGCATTTCCCAAATATAGTTGGCAAATATTTTTTTGGCTAATACAGGTGTTTTGATTGGAGTGATTTTCATGCTCCCATGTTATTCTGAAATTTTAATACTTGAGTCAGAAGGAATATCCTTGTCTTCCCTGGTATCTTCCTTTGGACCGCTTTCGTAAAAATGTCTAAACAACTCCAGATAATTTCCAAAAACTTCATTTTCGGTTAAAGCAAATTCATTGTCGTAATTAGAAAGTACGTCAATTAAACTTTT
>CAYTSL010000338.1:0-2515 GCA_964440415.1 uncultured Flavobacteriaceae bacterium | reverse complement strand
GGTTGTTTAGATGATAATGAAAAAGTAGCCGGAAAAGGAATTGAGAAATTGAGAAATTCTGGATGCCATGTGAATGTTGGAGTTTTAGAAAATGAGTGTAAGGAACATCACAAACGTTTTTTTACTTTTCACAACAAAAAACGCCCATATATTATTTTAAAATGGGCACAAACATTGGATGGTTTTATTGCTCCAATTTATCCTGAACTTGTTTCAGGAACTTATGAAGCAAAACCAGTTTGGATAACAAACTCAATTTCAAGGCAGTTAGTACATAAATGGAGATCTGAAGAACAAGCTATTTTAGTTGGCTCAAATACTGTTTTACAAGACAATCCAACACTTACGGTTAGAGATTGGAAAGGGCAGAATCCAACAAGAATAGTGTTGGACCAAAAACTTTCTTTGAAGAAAGATTTAAATATTTTTAATTCTGAAGCTGAAACAATTGTTATTTCTGAAAAGGAAATTAATTTCTCAAAAAATGTAGCTCTACAAATTTGCGATTTCTTATATGAACATCAAATTAATTCCGTTATCATTGAAGGAGGTGCGCAAACGATTGAAACCTTTATCACTGCAAACCTTTGGGATGAAGCTCGCGTATTTACTGGAAATATTAATTTTAAAGAAGGTATAAAAGCTCCTAAATTTTCAGGCCAACTGAATTCAGAACAATCAATTGAACAAGACACTTTAAAAATCTATTTAAATGATTAAAAATTTAATTTTTGATTTTGGAGATGTCTTCCTAAATCTGGATAAACCTGGAGCTATGAAAAATGCCTTAGAATTATTTCAAATTGAAATGCTTACAGATGAAATGGTTGCAATCAATTGCTTATATGAACAAGGATTGATCACTACATCAGAATTTGTTGATTTTTATTTTAATTTCTTCCCGCATATTTCCAGACAAGATGTTATTGATGTCTGGAACTATATACTTGTTGAGTTTCCGCAATATAAACTAGATTTTTTGCAAAATCTATACGATCAAAATAAATACAAACTATTTCTTTTGAGCAATACTAATGAGATGCACATGGAATGGGTTGAAAAAAATGTGCCTTTCTATATTGATTTTAAAAACTGTTTTGATAAGTTTTATTTATCACATGAAATAAATTTAAGAAAACCCGATAAAGAAATTTTTGAATTTGTACTAAATGAAAACAAATTAATTACTTCCGAAACTCTTTTTATTGATGACACAAAGGGAAATACTGATGCAGCTACTCAAATTGGTATTCATACTTGGAACATTGATGAAACTTCAGAAGATATTGTCAATTTATTTACTATAAATAAAGACTTGTTTTGATATATCTTTTATTAAGTATAGCAGCTTCAACAATAATTCTAATTCTATTCAAATTATTTGATAGGTATCGTGTTAACACATTGCAGGCCATTGTTGTAAACTATATTACGGCTTGTGCCACTGGTTTATTAAGTTATAACGCACCTATACATATTAATGATATCATTTCATCTAATTGGTTTTACGGGGCTTTTGCTTTAGGATTTCTTTTTATAGCAATATTTAATGTAATGGCTTTAACTACGCAACGCAATGGGCTTTCTGTAGCTTCAGTTGCAGCAAAAATGAGCGTAATAATTCCAGTGATTTTTGGAATTTATATGTATCAGGAAAGCGTTGGATTACAAAAAATTGCAGGAATCGTTCTGGCATTAGTTGCTGTTTATTTAACATCTATCAAATCAAAAACATCAATAAATACGAGTAGAGGTTTGCTTTTACCTGCCATTCTGTTTTTGGGTTCTGGAATTATTGATACGTCTATAAAATATCTTGAAACCTCATATGTAGCACAAAATGGGATTCCTGTTTTCTCAGCAACAATATTCTTTTTTGCGGGCATTATTGGTATTGGAATCTTAATTAAAAGTTTGCTCACCAAATCAATTAAACTAGAATTTAAAAGTATATATGGTGGCGTTGCACTGGGAATTGTAAATTATTATTCAATTTATTTTCTTT
Source organism: uncultured Flavobacteriaceae bacterium (assembly GCA_964440415.1). Classification (GTDB taxonomy): domain Bacteria; phylum Bacteroidota; class Bacteroidia; order Flavobacteriales; family Flavobacteriaceae; genus Site-B1. Next base: position 510 of record CAYTSL010000338.1, on the reverse strand, counting down.
TAAAGGCACTACAGTATGAAGGAACTGAAAGCTCAACCATATTTACAGTCAACAATGTTGCAATTGTTATGTTGTCTACATTAATAGGGTTGGTACTATTTAGAGAGACTATTTATACAAAAAATTGGATTGGAATTTTTCTGGCAGTAGTTTCTATTACTCTAGTAACATTAGCTTGATAATTTATGGATAAGGATACGTATAAAACCATATTAAAACCGTCTGATGAAGTTCTATTCAAGGATAAGAATAGCAAATTCTTTGGATATGCCTTTCCTGTTTTAAATGAAGATAATGTTAAACTTCATATTGAAATCTTGAAAAAACAACATCATGCTGCCAGACATTGGTGCTATGCATACCAAATTGGAACCAAAACCATTAAATATAGAGCAAATGATGATGGAGAACCAAGCAATTCTGCTGGCATGCCAATATATGGTCAAATACAATCGTTTGATGTTACAAACATTTTAATTGTTGTGGTTCGTTACTTTGGAGGAGTTAAGC
>CAYTSL010000337.1:0-2532 GCA_964440415.1 uncultured Flavobacteriaceae bacterium | reverse complement strand
TGTCTTCGCTAACACCATCAATACGCATTCCTTTTCCATCAAACATATAGTCTGGAACGACACCAAGAGTTACTTTAAAGCGAGGTGCGCTATCACTTTCGTTTTTAGTTTTTCTGAATGCCAACTCACCATTATCGTCTAAATCGGTAATGATATCATAAATATATGTAGAAATGGTTTCCATTCCTTCGTAATTCAGTTTATCAAAATCATCACTTGGTTTGTGATAATCTTCATGTTGACCTGTAAAAAAATGAAGTACCGGAATATCATTTAAATAAAATGAGGTGTGATCGCTTGGCCCTACACCAGATTCTTTTTCAATTAATTTGAATTTATTATTACTTACAGTGATTACGTGTTTAAAGATTGGAGACGTTCCAGTTCCATAAACAGCTAACGTACTATCTACTTTTAATCTACCAACCATATCCATATTAAGCATATAGTTAATAGAATCGGTTCCAATTGTAGAGTTTTTTACAAAATAATTAGAGCCTAACAATCCCATTTCTTCTCCAGAAAAAGACATAAACAAATAGTTATTTCCTTTATTAGATTCTTTTAATTTACTGGCCAAATTTAGCATAATTGCCACACCACTTGCATTGTCATCAGCACCATTATGTATAGCTTTCTCTTCGCCTCTGTATAAAGAACCACCATATTCGTTATAACCTAAATGATCATAATGTGCTCCAATAACAATGGTTTGTGTTGCATTATTATCTAAATAAGCTAATACGTTTCTTCCAGTGATAGTTCTATCAGAAGTAGAATCCGTAAACACAGCTTTGGAGTGTGGGTCTTTTTTAGGTGTAAAAGTGAATGTTTGAAAATATCCGTCCGTTCCTTTAGGTTCCAAACCTAAATCTTTAAATCTTTTAGCTATGTAATCTCCTGCAGCTTTTTCGCCTTCAGAACCTGTTTGGCGCCCTTCTAATTTATCATCAGCTAAAAAAGAGACGTCTTCTTTTATTTTGTTTTCTGGTTTGTATTCTTGTTTACACGCTATAAGCGTTAAAAAAAACACGAGTAACAATACTTGTTTCATTTTTTTAGTTTTATTTTTGCCCAAAATTAGGTAATAATTACCATTTAAAATATCAACATACATATAAATTATATCTCTAATAACATGACAAATCGCTTTTTATATTTATTGTTTGTAGTAACCCTTTTTGTGTCTTGTAAGAATGACAAAAAAGATTCAGGCGACTCGAAAACAGAAACTGAAGTTTCAGCTCAAAAAAACTCTTTAATATTTCCTGAAGAAAAACATTTTAAATCTATGCGTCAAGTGACTTTTGGTGGTGATAATGCAGAAGCTTATTGGAGCTTTGATGACAAACAAATAATATTTCAATCAAACTATAAAAAATGGGGAGTAGAATGTGATCAGATGTTTTTAATGAATGCAGAGGATACCTTTGACAGCATCCCTCCTCCTATGTTAAGTACTGGAAAAGGACGAACTACATGTTCATACTTTTTACCAGACAACAAACACATTATATATGCATCTACTCATTTGGGTGGTGAAAAATGTCCCGATGCTCCTTTAAGAAAAGAAGGTAAATATGTTTGGCCAATTTATGATACTTATGATATTTTTGTAGCCGACCTTGAAGGTAACATCACTAAACAATTAACTTACGAAAAAGGTTACGATGCTGAACCAACCGTTTCTCCTAAAGGTGATAAAATTGTTTTTACATCTACCCGAAATGGTGATATCGATTTATACACCATGAATCTTGATGGAAGCGATGTGAAACAAATCACTTTTGAGCTAGGTTACGATGGTGGTGCATTCTTTTCGCCTGATGGCACCAAGTTGATTTTCCGTTCGTCAAGACCTAAAACGGACGAAGAAATTAAAGAATATAAAGATTTATTAGCGATTGGATTAGTACAGCCAACAGAAATGGAGCTTTACATTTGTAATGCAGATGGAAGTGACTTGCGTCAATTAACTAACCTTGGTAATGCTAATTGGAGCCCGTTCTTCCACCCTTCTGGAGAGAAGATATTATTCTCTTCTAACTTTGAAGCAGAACGTGGATTCCCATTTAATTTGTACTTGATCGATTTAGACGGGAAAAACCTTGAGCGTATTACTCATGGAGAAACGTTTGATGCTTTTCCAGTGTTTTCTAACGATGGAAAAAAGTTGATCTTTTCCTCAAATAGAAATAATGGCGGTGGACGAGATACAAACCTATTTATTGCAGAGTGGCAAGACTAAAAGGATTGACAATCTGAAATATATCACAACGTGATACTATTTATTGCAGAGTGGCATGATTAACGATTGTTCTTTAAACGATCTCGTTCTTCCAATTCTTTAATACTTTCGTTAGTTTGTAGCTTGGTGTTTCCAAATTTGTATCGCAAACCTATGCGAACCCATTGGTTGTCAAATTTTGCGTAATTCTGGTTATTTTGATTATTGTAGTTGTTAGAAACGGTAAAATCACTAGTTTGTAAAAGATCGCTAGCTCTCATAGAAAGAATCCATTTGCCCTTGTT
>CAYTSL010000336.1:0-2555 GCA_964440415.1 uncultured Flavobacteriaceae bacterium | reverse complement strand
AACTATTACAAAGGAATCACCTAATTATTCTAGGTAGATTTTTAGTTTCGTTTAACGGTCTCCTTTATTTAGCATTAATTAAATTAGAGAAGAAAAGAGGAGAACTAAAACGGTCTTACGCTTTATAATACTCAAATTTATTGATAAATTTGGATAGAAACGACTTGTTAGCCATTGTTTTTACACAATGTTGGCGATAGTTATTTAATTTGTAATCTTATTTTTCACAAATCACTACTCTATACTTATTCTTATAAACGACACTTCCATTCTGTTGAATGTACGCTTGTATATCAGCGGCTACTGCATCATATACTTTTTCGAAACTGCTATTGTCAATAGCTTTGGCAACTGGACCAGCAGATAGTAGTCCTTTTAATGCTATTTCGGTATTTGGATAATCCCAGATTGCGTTTACATCATCATTGGCACTTATTTTAAACCCAACTTCTTCTAGAGTTTTCTCCAATAACTGATTTTCTGAAAGAGCAAACGGTCCTGTAGCTCCTGGAGGAGGAGGTGGGAGTAAACTCCCTATAGCTTTTAAATATGTCAGTGCTTCACAGTCCTCTTTATTGCCCCAAATCATTACTACCAGTTTTCCTTTATGCTTTAAAACTCTATTTGCTTCGGATAAAGCATTTTTTATATTAGCAGCATATTGATATGAGTTAAATCCACAAACAAAACCGAAAGTGCTGTCCTCAAATGGCAGCTCTTCCATTTCACCAGAAGAAAATTTTATCTCAGTATTTCGTTTTTTGGCCTGCTTAATAAATTCTTCACTGGCATCAATTCCTGTTACATCGATACCTTGTTTATAAGCTAGGTCACTGAAGTAACCAGTGCCGCAGCCAACGTCCAATAAAGTTTGAGTTGGTTTTATTTTGAGTGATTGCAATGCATGTTCATATCCAGAATCTCCAGTCGGTTCCTGAATTGAAGCCCAGTCTTTGGGTCTCTTTCCCCAAAGTTCTCCTTGTACTTTTTGTGATCCCATAATTATTGATTTAGTTTAATTATTTCTTTCGTCTTTTCGATTGGCCACTTGCCTGATCCTCCAGAAACGGCTTTCACAGGACGTGCCTGAAATATGAAAGAAGGTGCAATCCCAAAGTCTCTTCCGTAAATTGCCAATATTGAAGCTGCCATCTGCTAAGACATTGGGTTTGATATTGTAAATATGAAACTTAAAAAACTGGAAGGATGTCAGTATTTATTCAAAGAATGTCACAATTGATTCATGAACTAACAATGGAATGTACTTTTTTCTAGTTGATTTTCGCGAATGTCGTGGGAAGAGTACCAAACCTCTTTTTAAATAGCCTGGTGAAATAAGTAGGACTACTAAACCCCAAATCGTAGGCTATTTCAGCAATGTTCTTGCTATTTTGACCAATGGATCTAAGTGATTTGTGTAGACGCAATTCCTGTAAAAGTTGATTGGGAGCTACTCCAGTTAATGCTTTTATTTTTCTATAAGCTTGTGATTTGCTCAATCCTAATAATTTATTTAAGGTTTCACTTTTGAAATCCTGATTGTTCAATTGCTCATTTAAGATGTCGAACAATTGAAGTAAAAAGACGAAATCATTATGCTGAATAACTTTAGAATCATTAAAATCTATTTTAGTCGAACGCTGTTCTTTATCTGAAAGCGCTTTCGTATCTGAATCAATGTATATAGATTGATTCAATCCAAGTGAGCATAAGTATCGTACTTTCTTTTTGGTTTCTTCGAACAGGTCTTTTCCGTGTTCGTCAACAGGTTTTCCACTAACCAAAGAAAGGTTATACTCAATATTATCTGGATTTGAATTTAGTAATTTATTAATAGCTAAAGCACTTAATATTGCATCAGAAGCAAAGATGAATGAAACCATATTATCATCATCTGGTTGCAATATGGCAACACCTTTGTTTTGCTCTATTATTCGATTTACCTCATTAGAATAGTGCTCATATTTACCTGTCAAATCTACCATATCTATCATAAGAATAGTGCGATAACCGGTATCCAGTTCTCCTGAATTAGTGTAGGCTAAATCGTTTATACTTGTTCCTTCACCTAAAAAAAGATTGACTTCATTATCAGAAACCTCGATAATATTGCATGCCGTATTTCCATGTGAATTTTTATGAACCTCATTGCACGCCTCCTTATTTGGAGCTCGTGTCAGACAGAACAACGTTTTAGCCTCTACATCTACCCAATATTTCAATTCGAATACGTCAAACCTTTCTTGTACTGCCAAATCTTCATCGTGAGCTTTATGAAAGTCATCTACTGTGAACGCTTCATCACCTAATCTGTGAAAATCCATGTATAAAGGCATAAATCTGTTTTTAGATACTTTTTTTTAACTCTTACTAAAGTCAGTTAAAGTACAATTTTATTCAATAATTAGTCCAATTTATGTGTAAACTTCAAGCTTTTAATATGTCTAAGACATAGGGGGTAGAAATTAATTGGAATTTTCTAATGTGAGGAATTACGGCCAACTTTAATGATATGAGTCCGTTTTAATACTGAATCAAGTTCAGCACAGGTGTTT
>CAYTSL010000335.1:0-2557 GCA_964440415.1 uncultured Flavobacteriaceae bacterium | reverse complement strand
TTTATATCGACTTCCTTTTGTTGTTTGGAATTCAATAGACCCGTCTGCCAAGGTTTCGATATTGACTTTTTTTCCATTTGACCTTACCGTCATATTCACACCTGTTTCTATACGGCAAATCGCTCCGGCTTTGGATAAAATATCAAGTTCCGTAATGGTTTTATTCTTCCATTTCATGTTTAACTCAAAACCACCACGGGCACAAACTCCTTCAAAGCTACCTTCAGTCCATTCATCCGGTAATGCCGGGAAAAGCACTATACTGCGTTCATGTGATTGAATAAGCATCTCCGAAATGGCTGCGGTAAGTCCTAATGAACCATCAACCTGTAAGGGGGTGAAACACTTTGCAAACATTGACATATAACATTGTTCTTTCAAGTAACCTTTATAAATTGAATTTGCACGATCCCCATCCAATAGTCTTGCCCATAAAGCCATCTTCCACGCACGTGAAAATCCGGTACCACCATCGCCTCGTTGTTCTAAAACGGCCTTTATCGGGTCAACGAGCTCCGGGGTGTTTACTGCAGAAAGTACATTTCCCGGATATAAACCATACATATGGGAGAAATGTCTGTGTTTGTCTTCCAACTGCTCCAAGTCTTCTGCCCATTCTTGCAAAGTGCCATCCTTCCCAACTTGAGAAGGTACTAATCGCTCTCTGGCTTTTAAAACTTCCTGAGCATATACTTGATCCTTGCCTAGGATTTGAGCAGCCTCTGAATAATAACTGAACAAATCTTTTAAAATCTGCATATCCATGGTGGCTCCTGCTGTTATGGTTGTAAAATAATACATGCCGGTTACCTCATCATAGAAATACTCATACCCGGGTCCTTTTGGCGGGTTTTCAGGCGAGTTTGACGGATTCGTTACCAGCCATTTACCATTGGGGTGTTCTACAAGAAAGTCCATAAAAAAGTCTACTGACCCTTTGATTATCGGATATACTTTTTTCAAAAAATCAATATCCTGAGTATACAGATAATGCTCCCAAATATGTGTGGTTAACCATGCCCCTCCAACTGTGAAGGTGCCCCAAGTAGGTCCATCCATTGGTGCTGCCACGCGCCAGATATCTGTATTCTGGTGGAATACCCATCCTTTTGCTCCATAATGTTCTTTAGCCACATCTGCACCTTGGTCTGTAAGCTCCTCTATCATTTTAAAAAGGGGCTCAGATAATTCAGAAAGGTTGGCCGATTCTACAGCCCAATAATTCATTTCGGTATTGATATTGGTAGTGTATTTGGAATCCCATGAAGGATTCATATCTTTATTCCAAATGCCTTGTAAATTGCTCGGTTGTGTTCCGGGACGGCTTGAAGATATCAATAAGTATCTACCAAATTGATAGGATAATGATGCCATTTGAGAATCCGGCTTAGATTGGATGCTCGTCATTCGTTCATCGGTAGGAAGAAACGAAGTTGGTGTTTCAGGTAATTTTAGACTTACACGATTAAAATATGTTTGATAGTCTTGAACAGAATTGTCTCGTATTGTTTGATAATTGGTCTTATTTAATTTTTCCAAATCCGTTTTAACACTTAATTTTTCATCTCCACTTACGTCTTTATAATTATTAAAGTTGGTTGCGGCTACAAAGTAAATAGTTGCTGTGTTAGCGTTTTTCACATGAACTCTCGTGCCTTTCAGAACTACTTCTCCTCCTTCAGCTTTCACCTGTACTCTGGCTTCATAGCGCAATTTTCCTTCAATTCCCATGTAGTCAGCAGATTTACCGGTGAGCACTAATTCATTTTCTCCTTTTCCGTCCATTCTGAAATAATCTGTGGCATAATTAGAATGGGCACCGTTTCTAACGCCTCTCAATTCGGTTTCAAAACTAATCTTCCCAGGTTCACTGGCTGTTATTCGAACAGCTATGGTTTGATCAACTGCAGAAGAAAATACTTCACGGAGATAGGTAACTCCATTTATTTCATACTCAACACCAGAGATACCTGTTGACATATCCAACCATCGTTTATAATATTCGGCTTCTGCCGTCACATCGAAAAACAGATGGAGGTTGGCCAAAGATTGGTATTTTTGTTGTTCAACTGGATAGCCCATCATATTTCGCCCGAAAAGCTTATGCGCTTCAATGGGTTTTCCTTCAAACAGGAGTTCCTGAATTTTAGGAAGTGCTTTGTATCCTTCTTTAACCACTGTGCTATAAGGCCCCCCTGACCAATAGGTGTCTTCATTTAATTGGATCCTTTCCTCTTCAATTCCTCCAAAGACCATGGCTCCCAACCTGCCATTGCCAACAGGTAGCGCATCTTCCCATGCTGCAGCCGGTGCAGTGTACCACATTAGGGTAGAAGGATCAAAAGACTTATCGGAGATATGTTCTGCAACCGAACTTAAATATGTAGAATTCTTTGTTGATTGTGTTTCATCATTCTCATTACAAGCAAGCAAGAGCAAACAGAAAAACAGAATGATTCTCATTTGGATTGATTTTTATTTAAAAAATAGATTGTTACCCTTACTTTTCAGAATTACTCCCTCCATCAATCTCAAAAACTCTTTTCCAATATCTGGC
>CAYTSL010000334.1:0-2561 GCA_964440415.1 uncultured Flavobacteriaceae bacterium | reverse complement strand
TAGTAGGAGTTTTTGATGTAAACTTGTTATATTAGTAGACTAATCAACTTATTTTATGGCTCAATTTTTTAAACTCCTTAAAAAATATTCAACCCCATTATTTAACACTAGAGCAGCAGGCCTTTATTTTATTCTTTTTGCGGCATCTATTGCTATAGCTACCTTCATAGAAAATGATTTTGGAACAAGTGCTGCCCAAAAAGTAATATTTAAATCATGGTGGTTTGAGTTACTTCTTGCGCTTTTTAGCATTACAATTATTGTAAACATCTTTAAGTTTAGAATGATTGAGCAAAAAAAGTGGCCACTTTTATTATTTCATTCAGCAATAGTTATCATTGTGATAGGAGCAGGAGTAACCAGATATTTAGGTTTTGAAGGCATGATGCATATTCGTGAGAATGCGACATCTAATACGTTTTTATCTTCCAATTCTTATTTAAAATTCAAAGTCAATAAAAATGATAAAACTTATGACTTTAATGAAGAAGTGCTTTTTGCTTCATTGGGAAAAAATAAATTCAGGGAGTCTTATTTAATAGATGATGATTTGATTGAAGTCCATCTTAAAGAGTTTATTCCCAATCCGAAACAAGTCTTGAAAACAAGTATTGATGGTAAACCAACCTTACAGATTGTGGTTTCTGGGTTGAATGGCAGAGAGGAGTACTTTGTTAGTAAAGGACAAACAAAACGAATTAGGAATGTTATCTATAATTTTAAAGAAGCACCAATTTCTGGAGCTATGAATATCATCCATAGGAATGATTCTTTGTTGTTTAAAGCTGATAGATTGCTTACTCAAATGACAATGGCAACCCAACAACGAGATACTATTGATGCTAGTTCAAGTTACAAACCTTTAAAGCTACGTTCCTTATATTCAGATGGTTCAAACAATTTTGTGTTTTCCGATTTCAATAAATCAGGTTTAGTTAGTATAGAATCTGAAAATGAAAAGGTTAAAAACGAAAGTACTATAGGTCTTTTATTGGATGTATCTGTCAATGGAAAAACACAGGAATCCTATGTTTATGGTAAAAGAGGGCTTTCAGGAAGACCACAAATTTTAAATTTTGATGATCTAAATCTATCAATTTCCTATGGTTCAAAAGATATGAATCTGCCATTTTCTATCAAATTAAAAAAATTCATTCTCGATAAATATCCTGGAACCAATAGTGCATCGTCTTACGCAAGTGAAGTTATTTTATTAGATGATAGAAATGATACGAAGATGGATTTTAGAATCTTCATGAATAACATTTTGAATTATGAAGGCTATCGTTTTTTTCAATCCTCTTTTGATAAAGATGAAAAAGGAACTTATTTAAGTGTTAACAACGATTTTTGGGGAACTTTAATCTCATATATAGGTTATGCATTGCTAACCATTGGAATGATACTTACTTTTTTTAGTAAGAAAACAAGGTTCTATCAAGTCATTCAAAAGATTAAGAAAATAAGAGCTAAAAGCGCCACCTTTATTTTACTCTTGATGTTCTCTTTATCTTCACTTGTTGTTCAATCGCAAGACAATAATTCTACTAAAAACATTGTGTCTGTTGAGCATGCAGATAAATTCAGCAAGTTGGTTGTTCAGGATTTTAAAGGACGAATGAAACCTGTTCACACACTTTCCAGAGAGATTATGAGAAAGATTCATCGTAAGGAAAGTTTTGAAGGATTGAATGCAGACCAATTATTGTTAAGTATGTTCGCAAACAGTAATGAATGGAATGATGTGAAACTTATTAAGCTTGGTAAGCATAAGGATATTTTGGATAAATTAAATGTTGAAACTAATTATGCGTCTTACAGAGATTTCTTTGATACAAAAGGTGATTACAAATTAAGAGATGAGGTTAGAAGGGTTTATGATTTGACACCAAAAGATAGAGGTGTTTATGAAAAGGAATTGATAAAAATTGATGAACGACTGAACATTTTAAGTATGGTGTTCTCCGGAAGTTTATTGAAAATAATTCCTATTGCTGATGATGAAAATAATACTTGGATATCTAAACACGCTCACGGAAATGATAGTCACAGCAGTCATGTGGCAACTAAATTCTTTAATGCTTACAGTGCTGCACTTAAGATGGCAACCGAAAATAATAATTATAGTGATGCTAATGGTTTAATTGATGAGCTGAAGGATTATCAAATAAAAAATGGAGGTTCTGTTATGCCTTCATCTGCTAAAATTAATTCAGAGATATATTTAAATAAGTTGAATGTTTTTAGCCGTTTGGCACTCTTTTATTTTTTCCTTGGATTGGCATTTTTGTTCTTTTTATTCTTATCTGTTTTTAAACCAAATATCAAATTAAAAACTATCTATAAAGTATTATTTGCTTTAGTTTTAATTGGTTTCGTACTTCACACTATTGGACTTGGATTAAGATGGTACGTATCAGGAAGAGCACCTTGGAGTAACGGTTACGAATCTATGATTTACATAGCTTGGACAACGACGCCATGGACCCTGCCTTCCAACATGGCGCTTGCCGTGGGTAGTGATATCGTCTACGCCCGCGTTCAGGACAAGGGAGTCGTGT
>CAYTSL010000333.1:0-2586 GCA_964440415.1 uncultured Flavobacteriaceae bacterium | reverse complement strand
TACCGCAACTAATGGTTTAGAAGGACTGGATAAAGCGAAAAGAGAGTTGCCAAATGTAATTGTTTGTGATATCATGATGCCTAAACTAGATGGTTATGGCGTTTTAGAAGGTCTTTCCAAATCAGATAGGACAAAATATATTCCATTTATCTTTTTATCTGCCAAAACTGAACGTAAAGATGTTAGAAAAGGAATGAATCTTGGTGCCGATGATTATATAACCAAACCTTTTGAGGAGGAAGAACTAATAACTGCAATTGAAAGCCGTTTGGCTAAAGCCTCCATTTTAAAGGAGCAAAGAACAGTACAAACCAATATAATTCAACAAAATAAGGAAGGTATAAAATCGCTTGAAGAGCTCAAAGAGTTCATTATAAATAATCGAAAAATAAAGAAGTATAAATCTGGAGAGGTGGTTTATGATGAAGGAAACCATGCTAATAACATTTATTTGATCAAAGATGGTGTGGTAAAAAGTCATAAAATAGATGAATTTGGTAAAGAACTTATAACCACAATTTTTAAAACAGATGAATTTTTTGGGTACACGTCTTTTACTGACAATGTACCTTATTTAGAATCTGCAACCACCATGGAAAAGACCGAAATAGTTGCAATATCAAAGGATGAGTTAAAAAAAATATTAAAAAAGAATCATAAGTTAACCCTCGAATTTATACAACTTTTAGCTGATAATTTAGTTGAGTTCAAGGAGCAATTACTTCAAATGGCTTACGGCAGTGTAAAAAAGAAAACTGCCAGTACAATTTTACAGTTTACTGAAAAAATTCCAACAAAATCAGTAGGTACCATAAAAATATCCAGAAGTGATCTTGCTAGTGTTGCTGGTATAGCAACGGAAAGCTTGATACGGACCTTATCAAGTCTTAAAAAAGATGGATTAATTAATATTGAAGGCCGAAATATTACAGTTTTAGATATTGAAAAATTAAAAAGAGTGAATTAATTCTTACATGAATGATTTTTATCATTTTTTAGCAGAACGTAGATATTTACATTTGCTTTAGAAAAATGATATTGTCTATATGAAGAATATATTAATTCCTACAGATTTCTCCGAAAATTCGTGGAATGCCATTAAGTATGCGTTAAAGCTGTATAATAAAACTAGATGCAGTTTTCATATACTTCATGTTAGCAATGTCAACACTTTTGTGAGTGGCGAACTTCCATCCGTTCCTTCTACTACCCTAGTACTTGAAAAGGATGTAAGAGTTGAAATTAAAAGCAAGTTAAAAGCTCTTATAAATAAAATTGACCAGACCTCTTTAAATATTAAACATAGTTTTATAACTCATGCAGAATATGGTTTTTTAATTGATGCCGTTAAATCAAATGTAGAAAACAATGATATCGATCTAATAGTCATGGGCACCAAAGGTGCTTCAGGATTAAAGGAGGTAATTATAGGCAGTAATACGGGTGATGTTATAACACGAGTAAAATGCCCAATTCTAGTGGTTCCTGAAGAGGCTCATTTCATCAAACCAAGAGAAATTGCTTTCCCAACAGATTATAACCAAAATTTTTCATCCAAAATATTGGATACATTATTAAATGTGGCCAGAATTCATGAATCTTCAATCAGAATTGTACATATTAGGAAACGTGAAGACAGTTTAACAGAAGAACAAGAAAAAAATAAAGGTATTTTACATGATTATTTTAAAGATCATGACCATAATTTTCATTCCATAACAAGCAACAAACTAGAAGTTGCTTTACAATATTTTACCGAAAGTAGAAATATAGATATGATATCTATGGTTGCTAAAAACCTAAATTTTTTCCAACAAATTCTATTTAAACCAACAGTAGAAGATATAAGTTATCACATTAAATTACCATTTTTAGTCTTACACGAATAAAACTAATAATATGGAAAATATATCAATATTCTTAGCCAAATTTTGGGGCTGGTATTTAATTATCTTTTTTGTGATTCTCAGTTTCAATCCTAAACGGATCAAACAAATTTTTGAAGACCTTAGGGATGAGAAATTCCTGATTTTAACTTCTTTTTTAGCAATTATTGTCGGCCTTTTAAGTATACTATTCCACAATATTTGGGAACCTAATTGGAAACTCATAGTGACTTTTTTAGGATGGATATCCCTTTTTCTAGGCTTATTTTTATTCATATTTCCTCAACCAACAGTAACAAAACTAAGAGAATTTAATGTAAAGTTTGTTCAAGTCATTTACATTTTACTCTTTTTATTAGGTATTTTCTTGCTGAATACAGCTTATGGAATATTGTTATACTAAAACTTTAGAAAGTATGAAGTATTAAACTTTATTTACTATTTTACAAACACTATTAATAATTAATCTTAACAAAATAGAATATGGAAATCAATGTTCAATTTGTAAAAATGCGTTCAGGTGAAGTCATGGATGCATTTGTGAGAAAAAAATTAAATAAACTTGAAAAACGATACGACTGGATTATAAAGGCTGATGTTTTTTATAAGTTAGAAAAAGATCCCAAAAAGAAAGGAAAGATATGTGATATTCAATTGAGTGTCCCTGGACCAAGAATATTTGCTACATCTAATGAAGAAA
>CAYTSL010000332.1:0-2594 GCA_964440415.1 uncultured Flavobacteriaceae bacterium | reverse complement strand
CCAAAAGAATCAACAGGATTAGCTCATTATTTAGAGCACATGCTATTTAAAGGAACTAGTGAATTTGGAACTCTCAATTGGGAAAAGGAAAAAGAATATTTGGATAAAATAGCTGAATTATATGAGAAACATAGAGCGGAGACAGACCCTGAAAAGAAAAAAGAACTTTATAAAAAAATAGATGAAGTTTCACTAGAGGCCTCTAATTATTCTGCGGCTAACGAATATGATAAAATGGTAGGAACTCTGGGAGCCGAAAGAACAAATGCGCATACTTGGTTTGAAGAAACGGTTTATCATAATAAAATCCCAGCTAATGAACTTGGCAAGTGGTTAAGTATGGAAAGTGATCGATTTAATGAACTTGTTTTGCGATTATTTCACACAGAATTGGAAGCTGTTTTTGAAGAATTTAATAGGGGCCAGGATAATGATTGGAGGAAACGATATGCTGCTATGCTGGAAGGACTTTTTCCTAATCATCCTTATGGACAGCAAACAACTATTGGTATCGCTGCACATTTAAAGAATCCTTCCTTGGTTGATATTAATAATTACTTTAATAAATATTATGTACCTAATAATATGGCAATGGTATTAGTAGGCGATATAGATTTTGATAATACCATAAAAATGGTCGAGGAATCATTTGGTAAACTAGAGAAAAAGGAAGTAATACATCCTACATTACCTAAAGAAGATCCTATAAATTCACCGGTCATAAAAGAGGTTTTTGGTCCAACGGCAGAATCCGTTGCAATCGCATTTAGATCTGATGCCATTGGCACTCCTGGGCATAAATTATTAACATTAGCCGACATGATATTAGCTAATGGTAACGCAGGATTAATAGATTTGAATTTAAATCAAAAACAAGTTGTACAAAACGCTGGTTGTTCACCTACTTTTCTAAATGACTACGGATATCATATGTTCACAGGTACACCGAAAGCAGATCAGACTTTAGATGAAGTTAAAGATTTATTATTAGAACAAATAGAAAAATTAAAAGCTGGAGAATTTGAGGATTGGATGATTGTTGCTGTCATTAACGACTTAAAATTGAGCCAGACTCGTCAATATGAGAATAATTCAGCGCTGGCTTCTGCCTACTACAATGCATTTATTCATCATGAAAAATGGGAAGATAAAGTGAAGTTTCTAGATGAATTAAAAAAAATCTCTAAAGAAGAATTGGTTGAATTTGCAAATGAATTCTATAAAGATAATTATGTGATCACCTATAAAAGACAAGGTGAAGATTCAAGTATAGTTAAAGTTGAGAACCCTGGAATTACTCCAATTAATTTAAATAGGGGTAAAAATTCTGATTACTTTAAAGCTTTTAATGATATTGAATCCGAACCTTTGCAGCCTAAATATTTAGATTATGCTTCAGCAATAAAAGAAACAAAAACTAACAATGGTCTTGAAGTATCTTATATTGAAAATGAGACTAACGATCTATTCGAATTAAATATCATTTTTGATATGGGAAGGGATAACGATAAAAAATTAGGTTTGGCAGTTGGTTATCTTGAATATCTTGGAACAGATACCTATTCTGCAGAAGAATTAAAGAAAGAGTTTTACAAACTTGGGATCAACTATTATGTTAGTGCAGGAGCGGAAAAATCCTATGTTGGATTAAATGGACTTAAGGAGAACTTGCCAAAGGGATTAGAGTTATTTGAGCATTTATGGAAAAATGCCATACCTAATCAGGAGGCCTATGATAAGTATGTTGAATCTATTGCTAAAGGTCGTCAGGATAATAAGACACAGAAAGGAAATATACTTCGTAATGGTCTCTTGAATTATGCGAAATATGGTGATAATTCAAGATTAAGGAATATTTATAAGATTAGTGAACTTAAGGCAGTGAATCCTCAAGATTTGGTAAATCTTGTTAAAGAGATTAAAAATTTTAAACAACGAATATTTTATTACGGGAAAGATTTAGATTCAGCTTTATTAGCACTTAACGATTTACACGAAGTATCAAATGATTTAAAGGATTACCCAGAAGCAACAACCTATTTAGAAAAAGAAACGGGTGGGAATGTGTATTTTGTAGATTTTGACATGGTGCAGTCTGAAATGATGTTTTTAGCTAAAGGAGATCCTTTTAAACCAGAAAACATGGCTGCTGCAACACTTTTTAATTCTTATTTTGGTGGTGGAATGTCTTCAGTCGTTTTTCAGGAAATTCGTGAATCAAAATCTTTGGCATACTCAGCTTGGGCTGGTTATACCACAGCAAGAGATAAGGATGAATCCAATTATGTCAGGGCATATATAGGTACACAAGCCAATAAAATGCCTCAGGCTGTAGATGCTATGATGGAATTAATGACAAATATGCCTTTAGGAGAAAAGCAATTTAATGAAGCTAAAGAAGCCACTCTTAAAAAAATTGCTGCTCAACGTATTACAAAATCTAATATTTTTTGGTCATACGAAAGGCTACAAAAACTGGGAATAGAAAATGATAATAGAGAAGAAATATACAATACCATTAAAAATATGACAATGGACGACTTAAGTGATTTCTTTAATAAGAACATAAAAGGAGAAAACTATAATGTTATGGT
>CAYTSL010000331.1:0-2597 GCA_964440415.1 uncultured Flavobacteriaceae bacterium | reverse complement strand
AATTGTCAGCTACCATTATATAGCGTTCATTTATTATTTCACTCTGCATTAAATTCATCATTCCATCTACAACATCATTAACATCCACATACCCAAGAATCCCGGTTGTATAATAGGACATTCCTTGGTGAATTTTTCTAAATAAAGCACCACTACCTAATTTCCAAAATCCTCCTCCTAAAATTATCCCGGGATTTACAATTACAGTATTCAATCCTTCTTTTGTGCCTCGCCAAACTTCCATTTCTGCTCCGTATTTAGTGATTGCATATACACTATTGTCATAATCTGGATTCCAGTGAGTGTTTTCGGTAATAGCGATATTGTCGTCTTCTTTGCCTAAAGCTGCTACTGAACTCACATAACATAGCTTTTCAATCTTATGTGCCAAACAAAGATTAACAACATTAGCCGTACCATCAATATTAGTATTTCTTAAGGCGTAATAATCATTAGGATCAAATGAAACCAAAGCAGCAGAGTGGTAAACTTTTGTCACATCCTTAAATGCTTCCTGTAGTTTTGGAACATCCAGAATATCGGCTTCAATCCATTCTATTTTATTAAATAAAGGATCAACGTCTTCGGTAAAATAGCCAAAAACATGTTTGGTCTTTTGGATCTTTGATTGAGTTCTGTAAACCGCTCTAATTTTGTTTTCGGTCAAGGATAGTTTATAAAGCAAATGTGAGCCAACTAATCCGGTTCCTCCTGTTACTAAAATCATATCGCTAATTTAGTGTTTTTTGTCTTTTGTCTTTTGTCTTATAAACATATCTTTGCAAGGGTTTTAAATATATCTGAAATGATAAAGAATTTTTTAGAAGAGTTAAAATGGAGAGGAATGATACATGATGTCATGCCTGGTGTAGAAGAGCATTTAGCTGAAGAAATGCGAAGTGCCTATATAGGTTTTGATCCTACATCAGATTCTTTACATATTGGTAATTTAGTGCCAATCATGTTGCTCGCACATTATCAACGATGCGGTCATAAGCCAGTTGCATTAGTTGGTGGAGCCACTGGTATGATTGGTGATCCTTCAGGAAAATCCTCTGAAAGAAATCTTTTAAATGAAGAAACATTAAGATTTAATCAAGAAGGCATTAAAAAGCAGTTAGCTCATTTTTTAGATTTTAAAAGTGATGTAGAGAACGCTGCAATTCTGATTAATAATTATGACTGGATGAAAGATTTTACGTTCCTGGATTTCATCCGTGATGTTGGTAAGCATATTACAGTTAATTATATGATGGCAAAAGATTCTGTAAAAAACAGAATAACTTCGGAATCTTCAGAAGGGATGAGCTTTACAGAGTTTACCTATCAATTGGTTCAGGGATATGATTTTCTTCACTTATTCAGAGAAATGAATTGTACCATACAAATGGGAGGAAGTGATCAATGGGGAAACATTACAACCGGAACAGAATTAATAAGAAGAATTGGAGGCGGTAAAGGATTTGCTATTACTTGTCCTTTGATTACCAAAAGTGATGGATCAAAATTCGGTAAAAGCGAAGGCGGTAATGTTTGGTTAGATGCTAACAGAACCTCGCCTTATAAATTCTATCAGTATTGGTTAAATTCTAGTGATGAAGATGCTGAAAAGTATATTAAGATCTTTACTTTTTTGGCTAAAGATGAAATTGATAAGCTAATTGAAGAACATAAGGAAACTCCACATTTGAGAGTATTACAAAAGCGACTTGCAGAAGTGATAACTACTATGGTGCATTCTGAAGAAGATCTGGAAAATGCAGTAAAAGCGAGTAATATATTATTTGGAAAGTCAACAAGTGACGATTTAAAACAGTTAGATGAACAAACTTTTTTAGATGTATTTGATGGTGTGCCTCAAGCAGAAATAAATGCATCAGATATAGACAATGGATTAGAAATAGTTGGTGCTTTGGCTGAAAAAAGCGGTTTTTTAAAATCTAATGGAGAAGCTCGCAGAGCCTTGAAGGAGAATTCTATATCTGTTAATAAGGAAAAAGTAACAGACAGCTTTACCATTACTTCAAAAGATCTGATCAACAATAAATTTGTCTTATTGCAGCGTGGTAAAAAGAACTACTTCGTTCTAAAAGTGCAATAAAAAAAAGCCTGAATTTAATTCAGACTTTTTAATAACTAAACTAACCATTTAACTAACTCAATTTTTCTTTTTCATTAGCCAGTTGGTCAGTCGTAATTAGTTTTACTTTCTTACAGGACCATTAAGTTGCACCCACGTATATCAGAATTATCAAAACGTCCAATTATTTCAAAAGTATTATTGGGATAGACCTTTCCCAGATCTTGTGTAGCAATAAAAGAACAAGAGTTGATGTTTGCCAGATCAATTACATTAATTCCACCCGTTTTCCCTTTTTGTTGAATAGTTAGAGCATCTTCGGTATCCCGAGTTAAAACTCGCATCCAATTTGGGCATTCAAAAACACCTTTGCCTTTAGAATAGGCTTGACTCAATAATTCGGTCATTCCATATTCACTATGAATTTGATTAACCCCAAACCCTTCTTTTAAAATTGCATGCAATTCATGTCGCACTAACTCCTTCCGTCTACCTTTCATACCACCTGTTTCCATAA
>CAYTSL010000330.1:0-2603 GCA_964440415.1 uncultured Flavobacteriaceae bacterium | reverse complement strand
ATATAGGGTCCATAAAGAAAGCTGTTACAAATTGTGATTATGTATTTCATACAGCGGCATTTACAGATCTAAAATGTAACAAGATTGATAATTTTTATCGCACGAATGTACTTGGTACAACCAACGTTTTACAAGCTTCATTAGATGAACAGATTAAAAAAGTGGTCTATACTAGTACCTTATCGGTTTTTGGTCCTGCCTTGTTTCATGTACCAATTACAGAGGAGCAGCCTCGTTTGACTTCCTATTCCAACGATTATGAATTGACCAAGAAAATGTCTGAAGAAGCCGTTTTAAAATTTGTAAAAAAAGGATTGAATTGCACCATATTGAATGTAACCAGAGTATATGGTCCGGGATTGAAAACATTTTCAAATGGTGTAAACACCATCATTTCAAAGATCATGAGGGATAAAACACTGTACGTACCTTCAAAACTGGAGGTTGAGGCTAACTATGTGTATATAGATGATGTAGTGGACGCCGAATTGCTTGCTGCAGAAAAAGGTAAACCTGGTGAAAAATTTATCATTGGAGGAGAAAACATCGATTATAAGGGGCTATTCAAGAAGATAAAAACGCTTTCAAAAAGTAACATTTCTATAATAAAAGTAAACTATAATTTTATTAAGCGTTTTATTGGTTTTATATCAAACCTTAATAATCTTTTAGGACTAAATCCACCATTGACTCCCAAAGTGTTAGATTCATTATTTACAAACAGGTCTGCATCATCACAAAAAGCTATTTCATCGCTTAATTATACAATAACACCACTTAATAGAGGCCTTGCGCAAACTATTAGGTATTTAACATAAATATTATGAAAACTCAATTTACACTAATAACAGGTGCAAGCAAAGGATTTGGAAAAGCCATGACTTTAGAACTTGCCAAACGAGGGATGAATCTGGTATTGATAGCGCTCCCAAACTCTGGACTAAAAGAATTGGCCAGATTTATTGAAACCAATTTTGGTGTTGAAGTTTACTGTCTGGAAAAAGATTTAAGTAAAATCAGCACCTATTATGAGATCTATGATTTTGTAAAGAATAACAATATCAATATTAAATACCTGATCAATAATGCAGGTATTTTGAGCAGAGGACTATTTGAAGACCTTGACAACCAATTTATTATAGATCAGATAGAGGTAAATGTTATGGCTCCAACAGTTTTAATAAAGTTATTACTTCCTAATTTAAAACAAAATGCACCTGCTGCCATTTTAAATATTGGCAGTTTGGCAGCCATGTTTGCCCTCCCTAAAAAACAGGTCTATGGAGGCACTAAAGCCTATTTGCTATCTTTTTCTAAGAGTTTAAGAAAGGAAATAAAAAAAGATAATATAACGGTAACCACGGTTTGTCCTGGCTGTTTAAATACAACCACAAAACTCTGCTACCAAAACAGAATTTTAGGTTTTATGGCCAGGGAATCAACCTTGACTCCTGAAGCGGCTGCAAAAATTGCTTTGAATGGGATGCTTAAAGGTAAAAAAATGGTTGTTCCGGGATTTATTAATCGATGCTTTATGGCTTTAGATAAACTATTACCTGAATTCATTGAGGATAAATTGACTAGTGGTGAGATAAAAAAATTAGAATCTGTGGTTTAGAAACAAAAAAAATAAAAAATGCGATTATGAAAACTTACCAAAAAAGAACACGAGGAATAGCCTTGTTATTTGGACTCCTCATACTATTACAAAGTTGTGTTGCATATAAAAACGCTCCAACAACTTTAGAAGATGCATCTAAAGAAGGGGTGAGAACTGCAATTGAAATGAAAACCAAGAAGATCAAGCATTATAAAAGTATTGGCTTTGATAATGGGATCTATTATGGAATTAACTACAGAAATGGGAAAGAGAATAAAACCCCTTTAGTAGAAAGCGAAATCAATGAAGTAATGGTGCAAGATGTTAAGAAGTCAAGAACTAAAACAATTGTTGGCTCAATTGTGGGAGTTGGAATCGCCACATTGTTGATATATATCATTTCGGATTCAGTTGTAGGTTCAATTTCACCGGGATTCTAGAAGTAGAATGATGTTTAAAAAGAAAATCATGAAAACAATCAAAAAATTAACGAAATTAATTACAGCCTTATTAATAACGTTAATGATGTTACAAAGTTGTACCATCTACAAAGGTGGCTATGTAAGAATTGATCAGGCTGTTCAAAATGAAAATAAGGTCAAAATAAATACAAAAACAAACGAGAAATTAAAATTTAAAAAAGTAGTCCTTGAAAACGGGGCTTATTACGGAGTTAAAAAAGTTAAAGGTAAAAATGAAAAAATACCCATTGATGTGGACCAAATTTACAGAATAAAAGAAAAAGATGCTCTGGCATCTACATTAATGACTGTTCCAACTACTATTATTGCAATTTTTTCAGTAGCAAGTTTAGCTTTTTTAATTGGTGGAGGCGGAATGTAAAAAAGCCTATCAAATTTTGATAGGCTTTATATTTTTATAAGTTTAAAAAAGAATTAATCTTCTTTCTTGTCTTCTCTTGGTTTTCTATCGTCTCTGCGGTTATCGCGTCCACGATTATCACGTCCTCTGTTGTCACGACCACGATTATCGCGTCCTCTAT
>CAYTSL010000329.1:0-2603 GCA_964440415.1 uncultured Flavobacteriaceae bacterium | reverse complement strand
CGTTGCAAAGTTGGCACTCCAACATAATCATATATTGATGTTCTTGTAGGATTGCCATAACCTAATTCTTCGGCTCCAGGTTCTCCAAATTCTTGCGCAAAATATATCAAGGTTGGCGACGTACTTATTGTTGCAGAAACCACCATTGCTGGCTTTCCTTTTTTGGCACTTCCTGCAAAATCTGAACTTGCGATACGTTGCTCATCATGATTTTCAAGAAAATGCAACATATGATGTTCTATGTCTCCCAAATCTTTTTGGATTGGAGGAATATTATCTGTGCTTCCATGACCTTGCATCACATGTTTAATCGTATCATACAACTGAACTTTATCATACAAATAATCCATTTTTCCTTTCTTGATGTAATCTCTATATAAACTTGGATTATAAACTTCCGCTAATAAATAAACATCTGGATTTTTCATTTTAATCGACGAATTCATATAACTCCAGAATTCAACTGGAACCATCTCTGCCATATCATAACGGAAACCATCAACACCAAAATCTGTCCAATACAATGCTATGTCTCTGAATTTCTTCCATGAATCTGGAATTGTTTTGTCTTTCCAGAATTCAAAGTGAGTTTTATAATCTTCATTATCAAAACCATCAGGCAATTCATCAAAATCTTTTTTGCCATCTGGTCTTACACCATAATTCACTTTGACTGTTTCGTACCAATCGTGAGGACCAGGTTTAGCTAAACGTGAACCATTTCCAGTCCATTTGGCTGGATATTCTTCAAACTTTCCATCAGCTAAAGGATGGTCCTGTCCTCCTAAAGGTTCGAATCCTGGTAGGTAATCTGGCACTTCAAAGTATTCTCCCTGAATGTAATAAAAGTTATTATTTACATCATATGTTTTTGTTTTATCGTCTGAAGCACCAAAATCCTCAACACCTTCTGGATTTGTTAATCCTTGATAATTACGTGCTACATGATTAGGAACAATATCAATTACAACTTTCATACCTGCTTTATGAGTACGGTCAATTAACGCTTTAAATTCTTCTAATCTTTTATCAACGTTTACAGCCAAGTCTGGATTAACATTATAATAATCCTTTACAGCATAAGGTGACCCAGCTCTACCTTTAACGACGTTTGGGTCATCGTTTGAAATTCCATATTTTGTGTAATCAGTTATGACATTATGATGAGGCACACCTGTGTACCACATATGAGTCACACCCAAATTTTTAATCTCTTTTAAAGCTTTATCAGTGAAATCATTAAATTTACCAACTCCGTTTTCTTCAAGTGTTCCCCAAGGTTTATTAGTTGAATTTGTATTGCCGAATAATCTTGTGAAAACTTGATAAACAACTGTTTTACTTGTCATTTTATGTGATTCTTTTATTTTGATTGGTTCCTTTTTATCTTGATTACAGCCATATATTCCTGCTATAATAATAAGTACAACAAATATATTGGATTTGTTCATTTGACTACTTTTTAAATTTTATATTTAGTTCTAAATCATCAGATGTTTTCCAATTAACTGGAATTGTCAATGTTTTTTTAACCGAATCATATGTTGATTCAACTTTTTTACGATTTATTTTTACACGTTTTGGAATTTTATCCATATTGTGAATAATCAAATTGATTTGTTTTTCTTCGGATGAATAATTTGTTCCGATAATAGACATGAATTCAATTTCTATACTCTTTTTACACGCTTCGCTTTTAGATAATAGAATTTCATATTCTCCTTTTTCAAAGGCATCTTTAGTTAAACCATCATCATTATATATTCTACCGTAACTTTCCTTAACAGATTCGTGATGATAGTAATGCCAATCGAAGCTTTGAAGTGAATAATCGTCTGTACTTTGCACCAATTTAGCCATTGGAATAAAAGCTCCTGCTCTAACATATGTTGGAATATAGTTTGATTGTGCTTTTGCTGAAATTGGTTTTCCTCCTTTATGAAATTCATCAGTGTAAAAATTGAACCAATTACTACAACTTGTTAGATATACCACTTTTGATTGTTCTCCAGAAGATTTAATTGGAGCAATTAAAAAATCATCTCCCCAAAGATATGCCGTATCATCTTCTTGAAGCATTTTATTATCAGGCTCATCAAAGAATAAAGGACGCATTAATGGTGTTCCGTTTTGGTTATTATCGAAAGCCAATGTGTAATTATAAGGCAATAATTTGTAACGCAACTCAATGCTTTCTTTAGCTAATTGTTTGGTAGTTTCTTCTCTGTAAACTGGCTCGCTTGGAACTTCTTCCTGTGCATGTGGTCTATAAATTGGTTGAAAAACTCCATATTGAAGCCAACGTGTATATAATTCGTCATCAAGATTTGCTCCTGCAAATCCACCTAAATCCGAATGCATATAACCCATGCCTTGCATGCCCATTTGAAGAGCTATTTCTGGTTGTGATTGTAATCCTCCCCAAGTTCTGTTTACATCACCAGACCAAGGAATTAAACCATATCGTTGCGAACCAGAATAACCTGCACGCATTAAAATAAATGGTCTTTCATTTGGAAAATCTTTAGCGTAACCTTCATGAACTAATCTTGCCCAATCATGCCCATAAATATTATGAACCTCATCGGCTGTTCCTGTTGCAT
>CAYTSL010000328.1:0-2636 GCA_964440415.1 uncultured Flavobacteriaceae bacterium | reverse complement strand
GGAAGGGGAAAAAGTGACAATGCAAGAGATGTATCCGAATATTCCGTTGAGAATGATGTTGAATTGATTGAGAAGTTAAGACTTAAATTAAAGTACGATAAAATTTCATTAGTTGGCCACTCATATGGAACTGTACCTGCTCAAGCCTATGCTATTAAATATCCTGATATGGTTGATAATATGATATTGATAAATGGGTTTCATAGTGGAGCTATGTGGCAAGCGAACTGCAATAGTTATAACCACTATGCCAAGACTCATTTTCCTGAAAAATGGAAACAAGTTGATTCTCTGCGTAATTTAGGCTATTTATCCAGTGAAGAGCCTTTAAAAAGCATTTATGGAAATTTTCCAACTAAATATATCTATTATCATGACACTAAGCTAAATCAGAATTCTCCTAAATACAAACATAGAGGCTGGGCAAATGACGTCTACGTTTCTATTATTGGAAAAGATGGTGATTTTGATGTAAGCGGAAGTATGATCAATCAAGATTTTAGAAAGAAACTAAAAGATGTTAAAGCTAAAACATTGATTATAGCAGGAAGATATGATGGTGTATCCACTCCGGAGTTTGCAATTCAATACAAACAGTTTATGCCACAGGCGGAATTTGTTATGTTTGAACAAAGTGCTCACAATCCCTACTTAGAAGAGCCTGAGAAATTCTATAAAATATTTGAGGAGTTTATAGGGATTAAGTAGAATACGAATCATATCTTATGATTAATAAATCTCATCACGTTTACTTAACTTTGTGATTCTCTAAATTTTAACAAGTTGAAACTAGATCTTCAAAATGTACCTCGAGTAAAAAGTATTACTAAAGAAGATTTCTTTAAGTTTTATTTTAAACCACAAAAACCGGTTGTCATTGAGTCACTTATTGATGATTGGCCTGCCTACTCAAAATGGAACTTGAATTATATGAAACAAGTAGTAGGTGAAAAAATAGTACCATTATATGATGATCGCCCTGTAGATTATAAGGAAGGCTTTAATGAAGCTCATGCTAAAATGAGAATGAGCGAATACATTGATCTGTTAAAAAGGGAACCCACTAAATACAGAATTTTTCTTTGGAATGTTCTAAAAGAAGTGCCAGAGTTACAAAATGATTTTACATATCCAGACCTTGGATTGCGACTCATGAAAGGACTACCTATGTTATTCTTTGGAGGAGAAAACTCACACACTTTTATGCATTATGACATTGATCTAGCCAATATATTTCATTTTCATTTTGAGGGGAAAAAACAATGTATTTTGTTTGACCAAGATCAAAGCAAATACTTATACAAAATTCCTCATTCACTAATTCCAAGAGAAGATATTGATTTTTCTGATCCGGATTTTACTAAATGGCCAGCATTAAAGTATGCTAAAGGATACATTGCTGAACTAAATCATGGTGAGGCCTTATACATGCCAGAAGGGTATTGGCACTACATGAAGTATTTAACTCCGGGATTTTCTATGAGTTTAAGGGCTATTGCGCGAAATCCAAAAAATCTAGGAAAAGCGGTCTATAATGTGTTTGTAATGAGAATTTTTGATAACATTATGAGACGTATTCAAGGTCAAAAGTGGATAGAATGGAAAAATAAACAAGCCATAATCAGAACGCACAAGCTAAATAGTTTTACTTGATTAGTTCATTTACTTTATCATATATTAAATGACTTTCCCAACCGCGATACATTAAATAATCGATCAGTTTTCTTTTCTTTTTGTTCTTGTTTGATTCGGTTATAGAATTGAATTTTTTTTCAGCTAGTTCATTAAAAGCGTTTAAATAATCTACATCAGAAATTTCTTTTAATGCAGAGTCAATATTATATTTTGAGATCCCCTTATATTTCAATTCTCTTATAATTCGTTGTTTGCCCCATTTTTTAATTCTGAATTTTCCTCTTGCAAATGCTTTTGCAAAGCGTTCTTCATTTAAAAAATCATGTTCTATTAAATGCATGATAATTTTCTCCTTTGCTTCAGGGATCATTCTTAATTCGTATAACTTTTGCTCAACTTCTTTATGACAACGCTCTCGATAAACACAATAGTTTTCCAGTTTTATAAGCGCCTCATCTACAGTATGTATTGATTTATCGTGCATTCATCGAAAATAATACATATTTACTTTTTTACCCTTTATATTTAAGTAATTAATTATTTAGGATCTTATATCAATAAACTAATTAATCTATGAAAGCTTTTACCCTCAATAATAAAAAGCTGTTACTGGTTGTAACATTTTTATGCTCGGTTTTATTTGGATTTACACAAACAACTTTAGGGGCTGGAGATATTGCAATTACTGGTTTTAATGCACGTAATCCCGATGAATTTTCGTTTGTCTTATTAACAGACATTCTTTCAGGAACCATTATTAATTTCACAGATAAAGGATGGGTCGACACTGGAAATATTAGACCAGGAAATCAAGAAGGAATTTTGACTTGGACAGCACCTTCGTATTTACCTTGTGGGACTGAAATAGTTATAGAGGATACTGGGGCAGTTACTCCTAATACTTATTCTGCAAATATTGGAACGGCAATTGAAACGGATAATGGATTTGCTTTAGCAGTTGCAGGTGATCAAATATTAGCCTATCAAGGTACTTTAGTATT
>CAYTSL010000327.1:0-2637 GCA_964440415.1 uncultured Flavobacteriaceae bacterium | reverse complement strand
GCTTCTCTTTGTTATTAATTGCAAGTCTAAGTTTAGTAATAAACTTCTTGGGAATTTTTGTTTTAGTGGTTGCTTGTATTTTATAAGCTTCCTCCAATAAATCATTCGTAACCGTTAAATCAAAAAGAAAATAATTTAATAAATATTCATCAGATGCATATTCCATTGCTGCAATTAAATTTATAACAGCTTTTTCCTTAAAGCCTTTCATATTATTCATTATAGCATTCAGAATTTCAACTTGAACCAAGATTTCAGTTCTACCACCTTTGCTTGTTATTGTGAATATTCTTGAAAGTATGGATGATGCTTCATCAAATTTGTATTGAACTATCAACAAACGAGCGAAATTTAAATATGAATGTTCATTTTGATAAGAGATCTTTTCATTAATTCCTAATCCGCATTCTTTTACAAACTCATTTGCTTTGTCCAGTTGACATGACTCAATGAGTAAGTAAATTTTCCATCCAACATAAGTTGTTATAATATAAGGTGAGATTTTTAACTGTTTCATAATCCCCTCTAATTCATTTATTTTTTTCACAGCTCCAATTTTATCTTCACGAGCATGTAAAATATATGAATAAGCCAGTAATGCCATTATTTTTTGAGTAATATTCTTTTCATTTTTACATAATTTATGGGCAGTTTCTACACTTTCTAAAGCTTTATCAAAATCTGTCCAAAGACATTCCATAACCGACATCATAGTAAATATTCCTGCATATGTCCATTCTGCTTTTGCAATCTCAGAATATCCTTTTTCTTTCATATAAACCAAAAGATCAGAGCATCGTTTATAAGACGATTTATAATGACCAAAGATTGATTCATGGTAGGCTAAAGACGAAGCTGCTGATGAAAGAAGATATAAATTGCCAGATTTATTCCCGTATTCCATGGCATTGATCAAAGCTTCAATTCCTTGCTTAATATTACCTTTCTCAAATTCTGCAATACCTCTAGAATTCCAAGCCCACCCTAGCCATAGGGGATCATTATTGGGAAGGTTTTCCATGGCTGTCACACAATAATCTAATATTTTCTCAGGCTTTTGTTGATTTGAATTTAAATAAGCAAAGGCAACCGCAATTTTCCCAAGTAGCTTTGTATAATTTTCAACTTCTGGTTTTTCTGATTTTCTATCCTGTATTTTTTCTTTGGTTATTTTTTGAGCAGATTCTAATAAAGTTTCAGCATTTTGAATTTGCCCAGTATTGATTAATATCCAGGAATAATATAAACAAAACTCAGGGTAGTGTTTTATCAGATCGTCAGGAATCAATTCACCATAATTTAAAATAGCAGAATGAAGGCCGTTCTTCCACATATTCTCAACTACTTCTTCAAGTAATTGAATACCTTTTTCGAAATCCTTAATGACTAAAGCATGTTCTATGGCCAAATCATACATCTCATTATCTTCGAACCACCTACTGGCTTTTTTGTGAAGATTTTCAATTAAAGTTTTATCTTTTAGTAAAAGTTTTTGTTTCAGTAAATCGGCAAAAAGATGATGATATCTGTACCATTTTCTATCTGTATCCAACGGAATAACAAACATGCCGTTTCTTTCCAAGTTTTCAAGAATCTGCTGGCTATCATTTATATTTAAAACAGCATCACACAATGGAGCAGATATTTGATCTAAAATGGAGGTTTGTAGTAAAAACTCTTTTATATTATTTGTTTGATTTTTTAAGACCTCTTCTATCAAATAGTCCATGATGTATCTATTATCACCACTAAGGGCCTTAATAAAATTCGAGGTATTTTCTTGACCTGCGATTGATAGTGCTGTTAATTGAAGTCCCGCAACCCAACCTTCAGTTTTTGTTTCAAGGGAACTTGCATCTTCTGCTGACAGTTTTATTTTTAATATTCTATTAAATAAAATAAAAATATCATTTGTTGAAAAACATAAGTCTGAGGATCTAAATTCTATAAGTTGATGTTGACTTCTAATTCTAGCTATAGGTAAAGCAGGATCGGATCGGGTTATGATTACAATATGGATATTATCAGGAATATGTTCCAATAAATAAGTTACTAATTGTGAAATTTCTTGGCTATCAATCAAATGAAAATCGTCAAGAACTAATAGAAATTCCTGATCTATTTTGAGTATATCATTTATTAGTAAATTGGTAATTGATTCATTGATAGGTTTGTTTGGAGATTTTAAAAGTTTGAGAGCACTTTGTCCAAATTCAGCACTAATAGTTTGAATACCTGCAATTATATAGCTTAAAAATTCTACCGGATCAACATCTCCTTTGTCTAATGAAATCCATGATGTTAGAATCTTATATTGATTGATCCAATCACTTATTAGGGTTGTCTTGCCAAATCCGGCAGGAGCTGAAATGAGAATTAATTTACGGTTGAGCCCTTCGTTTAATTTATCAAAAAGACCTGAACGATGAATTAAATTTCTTCCTGAAGAAGGTATATGTAGTTTAGTTAAAAGCACAAATGCAATTTAATAAAATCTTGATAATTATGAGGTTCTTTAAGTACTGACACACAACGAGTAGATAATACCATTGTGATTATCTGCTTATATTAATTGACTAATAAGTGTGATTAGATTTCAGAAAATGATCAACTAAGAAAGGTAGTCGTTCACACCGA
>CAYTSL010000326.1:0-2647 GCA_964440415.1 uncultured Flavobacteriaceae bacterium | reverse complement strand
CAAACTCAAAAGGAATTTGGTTATCATTCTAAAGAAATCTTATCAATTATCAAGCTAAAATTCTCATTACGGTTATTAGCTATTAAAATGGCAATTTCTTCCATACTGCTAACATCAAAATTAGGACGATTTAATTTATATCCTCTAAAACTAGGGTAAAACTCCATTAAAGGAATTTTTATTGTTTCCCATTCGCCTGTAGTTTTAAATGTACTTATATATGTTGCTCTATCATATCTGGATTTTTTTATTCTGAATTGATACTCTTTTCCATCACCTTTAATCTTGAGAACGACATGTTTAAAATCAGAAACGTTTTTCTTGTCGAAATTATATCTTACAGATGAAAATCCTCCGTTATTTTCAGTCGTTACAAATCCACTAAATTCTCCATGGCCTTCATCATTTAATTTCATATTTCCTTGTGATAAACCACCCATGACTCCATCATCTATAATCATCCAATTGCTCATGTTGCTGGATTTATTAAAGTCAAAAATACTTGAGTTACTGTAAGAGATAGTTATAAAGGTTATAAGTAAAAAAGTTAATGGTTTCATTGTTGTTTAATTATTTAACAGTAAAATTAAACAATAAGTCAATAGTGGATACTATTTTAACATAAGTTTAATTACAAAAAACTGAATAAGCTTCGCTTTTTCAAGATCGTGCTTATCCAGTTTCTCAACTAACCATTCGAATTTAAATGTGAGAGGTCTCGTAGTTATGCTGGAACTTCATCTTTGTAGCGTTTTTCCACAAACTTCTCGATCACATCTGGCATTTTTTCAAATGCTGCCGCTAATCCGTGAGTTTTTCCAGCTTCCAGGAATGAAATATTTTCACCTTTGGTCACTAAAAATCCTATTGGTTCAATACCAACTCCTGCGCCTCCACCCATTCCTTGACCTCTAAGGGTTTTAGATTTAGCATCAGCTCCTTCTCCTCCACCAGAACCAAATCCCATGCCTACTTTAATAACTGGCACACATTTAAATTCTCCTAATTCAAACTTTTCACCTACTACGGTTTCTGTTTTCGCCTCAGACTTGATGAAGTCTGTAATTTGTCCTAATAATTCTTCAAAATGTAAATCCATAATTTAAATTTTAAGTGTTAATAAATAGTTTGATTATATCTATTGGTCTGTTTTGTAGACGAACAGCCAATTGATTTCGTCCTTGAAAATTGATATTAAAACCTCCCACGTGGTAATTCAAGAATGCAAAAGCTGGATATAGTTTGGCGTTTTTAACTACGTCACCTGTATCCATATCAATTACAAACTGTTTTACTTTGAAGGTCTTTAGGACTTGTAACCCTTTTTTTAAACTAAGGCGTTTTCTACTTTTTGTTTTATGTTTTCTGGATTTTAGTTTTTTAACTTGTTTTCGCTTATAATATTCATCTATTGGAAAGAAATAAAAGGTCATAAAAAAAACTTTTAGTTTTATTCGCAGAAGCTCTTCTTCATGAGGTTCTATGTTTGCTTTGGCAATACCTTTTAATTGGATGTAGTAATCATTTTTTTGAGTATTGATAGACAAAATAATGGGTACCAGTAACAAGTATGTTACCAAAATCCCCAACATTATTAAGATAAAAGCCAGTAACATGGCTGCGCAGTATTTAACGTAAAAAATTAACAATTATATATGGCACAGGCAATAATATTTATCATGTTAAAAAGTTTATTTTAAACGGTTTACAAAGGAGAAAAGTAAACCAAAAAAAAAGGCAGATAGAAACCTATCTGCCTTCATGTAAGATCTTTAAACTTAATATTAACCAACCAAACTAATTTTAATAGATCTTACGTTAAAACTCTACCAATAATTAAAACTATTGGTTTCGTTCAGGTATGAGAGCCTGACAGCTAAAATACGTGACTTATCAGAATTAAGATGTCTTAAAACCCCTATTTTCGACCAATGGTTTATTTTTTTAACACTTTAAGTATTTAAGAAATAAACTATTAGAAAAGACTGTAAAAAAAGATACAATTCCTATCAACTCGTTACAGTCTTTATTGAGGATTTCTAATTGCTATTAATCAATAAATATGTCAGTTAGCTATGAATATTTATTTAGTGCTAAATTAAATATAGATATTATAGTATTTCATGACATTTGTCATATGTAACATAAATCACATAAAACTTTTATAATTTATAAATTATACCTAACAATAAACGTGGCATAAAATCGGGTTGTTTAATGGCCTCATTGGCGTCACTATATGTGAATTGCGCATCGTTATTCTGGTTGTCGTTTCTTGGGTTTACATTGTCGTTATCTGGACTATACGAGGTGTCATGACCTTTTAACGTATTGTTGAAAAAGTAATCTAATCCTGCTGCAGCAACCAGGTTTAACTTGTCACTAATAGGGAACTGGCTCTCTGCTCCTAACCCAACACCGAATTGTTTGCTGGTTACATCAAAATCTTCGTTACCACCAACGTATTTAAAATTAGCAGTATAACTGGAGTAGCGTGGACCAACAGACCAATAGGCTTCTTCTAAATTAAACAGATTACTTGCCCACAATACATCAAGTCTGTAATCAAAGGATTTAGCTTTTTCTTCTGGCACACCATTGGTGGCATTATTTATAAAAATACGTCGTGCATCAGCTGAATTACCAG
>CAYTSL010000325.1:0-2650 GCA_964440415.1 uncultured Flavobacteriaceae bacterium | reverse complement strand
TAATGTCCATAGCTATTATTAGGCTTTTATTAGATTTTAGATTAATGGTTTTGATTTGGATGATACAGCGTATTGTATATCCCAGTTTTCTTGATTATAACACCGAAAACTTGGTTGTTTGGCATAGAAAATACATCAGTCGTTTAAACCCGATAGTCATGCCATTAATGTTCGGACAACTTGGTATTTCTATTTATCAAGTGACCATATCTGTTAATTTATATACCGTTTTAAGCCTTGGAATTATAGTTCTTATTTGGACATCTACTTTCTTGCAGTTTGTTCCTATTCATTCTAATATTTCAAAAGGAAGAGTGAGTGAAAAAATGTTAAAGGAGTTAATTAATAAAAATTGGATTAGAACGGCTTTATGGACACTATTATTTCTATCTAGTTTCTATTGGTGTTTAATTTCTTGAAAAAGTAAACAAAATACAGAGCTTATCTTTAGTTTAAAACTATAGAATCAATTTCTAGCTTAAAAGCCTCTGCTTTTTTATTTCCAATTAAAAATGCTATTTCTTCGATACCCTCATCATCATAATTTGATATATTGAGTTTGCGACCTCTAAATGCTGGATACATATCTGATAAAGATAACTCGATAGTTTCCCAATCTTTTGTGGTATTAAAATAAGTGATATACGAGTAATAATCAGACGACTTACTTTTCACTCTGAATTGATAGGTTTTTCCATCTCCTTTAACTTTCAAAATAATTTTTGAATACTGTTTTGTATTCATTTTCTTAAAACGATATCTCAAAGAAGAGAATCCTCCATTGTTTTCTAATGAAACACGACCCTCAAAAACACCATTTCCTTCTTTATTTAAATGGAATGTTCCTGATGACCTACCACCCATTACAACGTCATCTACAATATTCCAATTGCTAGTATCTCTCGTTTTATTAAAATCAAAAATAGTTGCTGATTGCATAGTCATTGCCAGTATTGTTAGTAAAATTATATGTTTCATAATCGTTTTTAAATAGAATTACGCATCATAATATCCTAAGTTCAAAAATTTATTTTTTGAATCAATCATCTTATCTATAAACTTTTTATTGTCTAGGTAGTTCTTGTTTTTATTAAACTTTATAAAATGGCCATTTGAGTGAATACTGAATGTTTGAGTACTATAAGTAACTAAACGGTAATAGGGTATTCTCCAAGAATATCGGTCGAGCCTATTAGTGAAATGTATGATAATGCCTTTAGGCCTTAATTCAATGTTTGCATAATTAATGGCTAAAGATCGCCTATTTTTTGGTTGTAGCTTAGTGCTTAGTTCTTCTATGACTAACCTACTGGAGCCAATGCCACCAATCTTTATTTTTTCGAAGAAAGAAAAAGCTTTACCTAATATATTTATGCTCTCTTTTGTATAATCTTTATTTGTATAACTAGTATTAAAAAACATTTTTGCGATTTTTGTTTACTATTTTTAATTCCTCAATAACCACCATATATATTTTTGTTTAAATATTAAATTAAAATGATAAACAAAATTAGTATTTTTGTGGTAGAAATTTAATTTATTTAACTTTTTTATGGAATAGAGTTCCAAAAACTAACCAATTAATCGTAGAATATGAATTATTTAGTTATTGCTTTTCAAGTTATCGTAGGTATCAGTATTTTAAATGTATGGCTTGTACAAAGCAAGAAGTCAACAAGATGGCGTGGTGGAAACGCTACTACGATTTTAGAGGAGTTTGAGGAATATGGATTATCAACTATACTATGTTATATTGTAGGTTTCATAAAAGTAACACTTGCTATTTTACTTCTCGTTGCAATATGGTATCCTTTTTTAAAACAGCCAGCAGCTTTAGGCTTAGCAACTCTTTTAGCAGGTTCTATACTAATGCACATCAAAATAAAAGACCCTTTGATTAAATCCTTTCCTGCAGCGCTATTTTTAGTTATGTGCTTGTTTATTGCGTTCGTTTAAATTTTATATTAAAGTAAGTCTGCTGTAATATTCTACACAGATGTATAAGTTAAATAGTGCAAATACTAATGATGGTAATGATTGTAAAAGACTATCTTTTATTTTTATTCTTATTGCAAATCCAGACAACATTAGGAGTGATAATCCTGCTGAAGCAATAAAAACCAAATCAGATAAAAAGAAGTATCCAAAAAGTAGACCAGAAGCTCCTATTAATTGTAAATACCCAGTTAGTAATCTTAGTTTGTCAAGACCGAATCGAATAAACTCATCCTTCATTTTCTGTGAGCTCAAACAATTAATGCCATAGAACAAGAAGGCACTACTTGATAATAATATGGCTATACTTAAAATGCTCATATTTTATGATTTTTAATGGGACTATATTGATAGCCGTTATAATTTTAGAGTTTGTACATAGGTTTCTACATTAATCATATGGCTTTCTTTTTTATCAGCAGGCATTTTATCGAACATACAAACCAACATTACTAATTTGAGATTTGGTAAAAGAAGAAGTAGTGTATTTGATAGTCCTGTTTATTCATTTTTATTTTGTTTAAGAATATAGCAAATATAATAAACAAAATTAGTATTTTTGTATCAGAAGAATATCAATTTGAGACTTTTCTCAATATTTAAAGTAAATAAATGAAAACTATCGTAGTCGTAGGAGGTAGCAAAGGCATTGGAA
>CAYTSL010000324.1:0-2660 GCA_964440415.1 uncultured Flavobacteriaceae bacterium | reverse complement strand
TTTCAAACAGATACTGTTATTTGGACAGCTGGTGTTAAAGGCGCTCCAATAGCAGGATTAACTGAAGATTCTATTGTTGGAGGAAACAGAATTGCAGTAGACGAATTTAATATGGTGCTTGGAACTGAAGCTGTTTTTGCTATTGGTGATGTAGCTGCAAACATTACCGATCAAAACCCTAAAGGATTACCTATGCTTGCACCTGTAGCTAAACAGCAAGGGAAACATTTGGCTAAAAATATCCTGAATTTAGTTAAAAGAAAACCTCTTGAACCATTTATTTATAAAAACAAAGGAACTATGGCAACTATAGGCCGAAAAAAGGCAGTTGTAGATTTACCTAATTGGAAATTTCAAGGTTTTTTCGCTTGGATTGTCTGGATGTTCGTTCATATTATATCATTAGTAGGTTTTAGGAATAGAATTGTTGCCTTTCTGGATTGGATGAGGAATTATTTTACTTATGACCGACCGCTTGGATTAATTATTAGGCCTTATAAGCGCAAATAAGTTATCCATTTCACAGTGATGACGTATGTTTTATTTGTTGAAAGATAATCCAAAATTTATATAGGAACTATAATCTTCAACTTCAGTTGGTGAAAAGCTATTGACGAAATAGTTAAACAAAATATTAAAACTAATTGTATTGCTAAATGGAATACCAATTTGAAATTGCTCTAATATTCGATAGTTAGAAAAATCAGAATAAAGTGGTTGAAAATAAATTGTATTAACTAATTCTAATTTTGTAAAATCCATAGATATTGATAAGTAACTGTTATTTCTATGATTATAGAATTTTTGTTGCGTAGAATTAGCCTTTTCAATTTCATACATGTAAGAATTGCCAAAATAGGCTTTAAAAGATTTCAATTTAAATTCTTCTGAATCTTTGGTTTTACTTGTTGATTCAACTTGTTTAGTTATTTCATAACCATTTATTCCATAGCCATGAGAAAAACGAAATGATTCCTTCCTCTTTGAGTAGTCAATGAATTTATAACGAATTCCTGCTCCTACAAGATTTCTTGAATTTATTGTTTGTAGTTCATTGTTTTGATTTTGTAAAAATGCTTCTAACCTAAAACTACCATAATTTTTATGATCAACATTACCCAACTTCTTATTATATCTAATGTGATAAAACCATGAATTTTGAAAATCTTCTAATTTACTTTTAGCTAAGTTGTAACTACCAGTGAAAAAATAAATCGCAGATGGATCTTTCAACCTAAATGCAGTTGTAATTCCTATGCCAATATTTGAAAAATAGGTACCATTATTATTCGAATAGCTAAAATTAATACTGCCATTTAGGCGATAACTATTGGCACCAGACACTGTCATTCGCTTAGACTCAATATTTACTAGTTGCGCATTTGAGTGGCCAAAAAATAATAATAGAAAAACAAGTGGAACTAATTTTTTAATCATACTATCTGCATAGTTTTAGTTGTTATAATGTTTTTAATTAACTTGAAGCACTAAACTAATTATAAAAATTAAATGCATAATTCTTTTTATAATATAATAATGAAGAATTAATACATCTAAAGATTAAATAAATTGAATCGAACTAAAATAGGATTGGGTTTAGCTGCAATAGGTAGACCTGAATATATTAATATTAGAGCAACTGATGAAGAAGACAGAACCGAGGTTTCTTTTAGGAAAAAAGCTATGGAGGTTTTGGATTATGCTTATGAAAAAGGGATAAGACATTTTGATACAGCACCTTCTTATGGAAAAGGTGAGTCTTTTTTAATAGAGTGGAATAACAGCAGAATACACATCGATGTTGAACTAAGTACAAAATGGGGATATACCTATGTGGCCAATTGGAATTTAGGATTTAAAGGAAATCATGAAGTAAAGGAACATTCATTAAATAAATTGAAGGAACAATGGCAAGTTTCCCAAGAATTGCTTCCAGCATTAAAAATCTATCAGGTTCATTCGGCGACCTTAGATAGTGGTATTCTAGAAAACCTGGAGGTATTAAATCAACTGGCTAGGATAAAAAAAAGTACTGGTATAAAAATTGGATTGACGACTAGTGGCTCAGCACAATCAGCGATTATTGAAGCAGCGTTAAAAATAGAAATTGAGAATACATTTTTATTTGATAGTTTTCAAGTCACTTATAATATTTTAGAATCATCTACTCACGAAATATTAAAAGAAATTATTGATAAAGGTAAAACTGTAATCATTAAAGAAGCGCTGGCTAACGGAAGGGTCTTCAAGAATTTAAACTATCAACATTATATTGGGCTTTATGATTGCTTAGAATCGCTTTCAATTAAATATAAGGTAGGCATAGACGCGATAGCTTTACGGTATGTAATGGATAATTTGGAACCAAATCTTGTATTAAGTGGCGCTTCAAACACAGATCATTTATCACAAAATTTAAAGGTTATGGATTTTGAACTGACTAAAGATGAATTATTAAGCCTAAGTGAATTTAGAGTGACTCCTTATCTCTATTGGGGAGAACGTGACCAATTAAATTGGAATTGATCATAAAATGGAAAGATCATTGCTAAATAAAAAAATTAAATTGCAAAAATTTTCCTATATTTAAATGCTTCCAAATCCGACGCGTATCTTAAATAGTTCTTTACAGACTATTTATTATAGGATTATAAACAATA
>CAYTSL010000323.1:0-2663 GCA_964440415.1 uncultured Flavobacteriaceae bacterium | reverse complement strand
TAAATGAACCTGTAGCAGTAGTTTGTACTTCTGGGAGTGCCTTATTGAATTATTATCCTGCAGTTGCTGAAGCCTTTTATAGTGACCTTCCTTTAGTAGTTTTATCTGCAGACAGACCAAAATATCTTATCGGAATTGGTGATGGACAGACCATTAATCAGAAAGATGTATACAAAAATCATATTCTATATTTTGCAAACCTCAAGCAGGATATAGATGAGGACAAGGGTATTAACAAAAATGAGGAGCTACCTATTTTTAAAAGCTTTGAAAATAAGCTAGAAAAAATTCTTGGTTTGCAGAAATCTATTCAACAGGAGAATGAATTAGAGATCAATAAAGCCTTAAATATAGCCTTTGTACAAAAAGGTCCAGTTCATTTAAATATTCCTTTTGACGAGCCCTTATATGACATGGTTGATGATCTATCTGTGAAACCTTCCAATATGCCACCTGAATTAAAAGATGATATTTTGGAAGATGTTGATAGATTTAAAGATATCTGGAAAGCCTCTAAAAAGAAAATGATTTTGGTAGGTGTTAACCAACCTAACTCAATTAATCAATCAATTAAAGACTTATTGGCTCAAGACGAAAGTATAGTTGTATTTACAGAAACAACATCAAACCTTCATCACGACAATTTCTTTCCAAGCATTGATAAGGTTTTAGTTCCGTTGTCCAAAACTGAACTTCTTGAATTACAACCTGATATATTATTGACCTTTGGTGGAATGATTGTGTCTAAAAAGATCAAGGCTTTTTTACGTGAATATAAACCTAAAGAACATTGGCATATCGACCCCAAAAAGGCTAACGATACATTCTTCTGTTTAGGCAATCATTTTAAAGTAGATGTCAATTCTTTTTTTAATGAGTTAAATTTGCA
Organism: uncultured Flavobacteriaceae bacterium; assembly: GCA_964440415.1. Classification (GTDB taxonomy): domain Bacteria; phylum Bacteroidota; class Bacteroidia; order Flavobacteriales; family Flavobacteriaceae; genus Site-B1. The sequence continues at coordinate 1,774 of CAYTSL010000323.1, read as the reverse complement.
AAACCTTCAGATTAAGAGTGATTACAGAAATTATTGGCAAAATATAATGAAGCGACGCCGAGAATTGCATGATAGCTATCTATTGCAAATCCCGTTTTCTGATTTTAAAGTATTTGATGCCGTTTTAAATTCAATTCCTAACGAATCAATAGTACATGTTGGTAATAGCTCTGCTATACGATATACTCAACTTTTTGATTTGAATAGAACAATTAAACTTTTTTGCAATAGAGGAACAAGTGGTATAGATGGCAGTACAAGTACAGCCTTGGGAAGTTCTGTGGTTTCGGAAATTCCGACAATATTTATTACGGGTGATTTAAGTTTCTTTTATGACAGTAATGCTTTATGGAATAACTATATACCAAAAAGTTTTCGAATAATTGTGGTAAACAATGGTAGTGGTGGAATATTTAGAATTTTATCAGGTCATAAAAACACATCTAATTTTGATACCTATTTTGAAACTAAACATAGTTTAACTGCTCAAAACTTATGTGACATGTACCAATTTGAATACAGTATTGCAAAAAATAAAGATCAACTAATGAGTCAGTTGGACTCCTTTTATACAACTTCAAATAAACCAAAACTTTTAGAAGTGTTTACACCTAGAACCGTAAATGATGGCGTATTATTAGACTATTTTGAGTTCATCAAGTAGTTTATCGATTATAATTACATTTTATCGATATTGTTTTTTTCAATCATTTTTTAGTCATGTTCGGAGTTAAATTTTTTTAATAATTGTCGTATTTTTAAGATAGTATTAATTTAAAAAACTAAAAACTATTAATTATGAGTAAAAGAGACGAACTTATTGCTAAATATGCTGCAGATCTTAAAGACAAATGCGGTGTAAGAGCGGATATGGACTTGTTAACAAAAGTAACAATTGGATGTGGACCATCTATCTACAATGCTGATGCTGCAACTGTGTCAGGGTCAGATGAGTCTGAACTAGCTACGGTAAAGAACAATTTTATAAAGAAAAAATTGGGTGTTAAAAGTGATTCAGATGCTGACAAGGCAATAGCTTCAGTTATGGATCAATATGGAAAATCTAATAGAAATAAGTATAGAGCTGTTGTATATTATCTTCTTGCTAAAAAATTGAACAAAGAGTCTGTTTACAAATAGTCTTTGTGAAAAAAAATATGAAAGCGTTATAACCTAGTTGTAACGCTTTTTTCTTGTCCTGAACTTGTTTCAGGATATTTTTTAAAATATAATAACCTTTTAAAAAGGTGACAGTATTTTATTATCATTAAATTTGCAGCATGATAAATATTGGTGCATATAATACACTTAAAATTTTACGAGACACAGATCCAGGTCTGTTTTTAGGAGATGATGAAGATAATGACGTTTTATTGCCAAACAAGTATGTTCCCGAACAATTTGAAATTGGTGAGGAATTGACAGTTTTTGTTTATTTGGATCATGAAGAACGACTTGTTGCCACAACTTTACAACCCCATATTAAACCTGGTGAATTCGCATTATTACGATGTAATTATACAAATCAGTTTGGCGCATTTTTGGATTGGAATCTAGAGAAGGATCTCTTTTGTCCATTTAAGGAGCAAGCATTTAAAATGAGGAAAGGAGACTGGTATTTGGTTTACTGTTACATTGATGAAGAAACAGATAGGCTAGTAGCTTCAAGTAAAACCAATTCGTTTTTAAGTAATAAAGAATTGAGTGTAAATCAATTTGATGAGGTTGACTTAATAGTTTCTCATCCTTCTGAAATTGGTATGAATGTGATCGT
>CAYTSL010000322.1:0-2667 GCA_964440415.1 uncultured Flavobacteriaceae bacterium | reverse complement strand
TAGATGCGATCGCTAAACCTGATGAACTTATGATAAATGTAGGTGATATGCTGTCAAGACACACAAACAACAAATTGAAATCTACAATTCATAGAGTAGTTAATCCACCCAAGGAAATGTGGGGAACTTCCAGATATTCAATCCCATTTTTTATGCATCCAATTAGTGATATGAAATTAGATGTTTTGGATATTTGTATTGATGAAAAGAATCCAAAACAGTTTAAAGATATTACAGCAGGGGATTTTCTAAATCAACGATTAGTTGAGTTAGGCTTGATTAAGAAATAAGAAACATCTTAAATGGATATAGAAAACCAACTCAAAAAATTATTTCCTGACCATGTTCCGTCAAAATCTGAAAATTCTAAAATTGAATCTTCAAAGATATGGCTTCAGGATGATCCTATAATTTGCAAATACGAAAAAAGAAAAGGAAAGCCCATAACGATACTGGAAGGTTACAATGGTTCTGCCGAAGATTTTAAAACACTAGCAAAGGAATTAAAAACCAAACTTAGTGTTGGTGGTAGTTTTAAAGATGATAAAATTATTATCCAAGGAGACTTTAGGGACAAAATTATGCAGATACTAAAAGACAAGGGGTTTAACGTTAAACGTGTTGGAGGATAAGTATGCCAGAACAAATTCTTCATATAACTAACGGAAGTAGTTTAACTAATTACTTGAAAGAGCTTGATGTTGAAGGTGAATTTCTTTCATGGGAAGAAATGCTTTGTGAAGGACCTACTGTGGCTGGAATAGACTCTAATGACTTCTTTAATATCAGAAAGACCTTTTTAAATGAGGTTTATAACATTGAAATTGATGAGCAGGAATACAGAAAAGAACTTGGAAAGCTAAATAATTCAGAAAAATTTACAGAGATTAATCTTTGGTTTGAATATGATTTATTTTGTCATATCAATCTAATTGCTGTAATAAGTTTATTACATCAGAGAGAAATTGACCTACCGCTGTATTTAGTTTGTAGCGGAAGAGTTGAAGGCGAAAAAACTTTAAAAGGACTAGCTGAACTTAATCCGGAACAGCTGATTGATCACTACCAAAACAAGATTTTCCTTAACAAGGATGATATTGATATGGCCATAGCTTTATGGAGAACCTATTGCGGTAAAGACCATAATATATTTAAACCATATATTGTAAAATCATCGTCATTTCCATACATGAGCAATTGCTTAAAAGCACATTTAAACCGATTTCCGGATTCCAAAAATGGTCTTAACACTTTAGAAAAGAATATACTAGAAATAGTAAAAGTTAATGATATAAAATCCAAACATCATTTAATGGGTTATGCTTTGAATTATCAAGGATATTATGGCTTTGGAGATATACAATTTGAACGATTGATCAATAATCTATCTATTTTTTTTAATGAATCAACAGAGAGATTAGAATTGAACAGAAAAGGTCATGAAGCTTTGATAAACCAACATAATTTTGCATCAGAATTGAATAATGATATTGATTATGGTGGAATTAATAGATTAAAGTTTCAATTTAATAATGAAGAAAATAAACTTATAAAAACTATTTAAATGCCAATAAAAGAATCAGAGCTTATCCTAAACCCAGATGGTAGTATATATCATCTTAACCTAAAACCAGAAAACATCTCAAACACTCTTCTATTTGTTGGGGATCAGGATCGGGTTGAGAAAATAACTAAACATTTTGATACAATAGAATTTTCAATCCAAAAAAGAGAATTCAAAACTCAAACAGGTACTTATAAAGGGAAACGATTAACAGTTATATCAACTGGAATAGGTCCAGATAATATAGACATTGTTCTAAATGAACTGGATGCATTAGTGAATATTGATTTAAAGACAAGAAAGAAAAAAGAAAAGTTAACAAGCTTAAACATAATTAGAATAGGTACATCCGGTTCTTTACAAAAAGATATTCCTGTGGATTCTTTTGTAATTGGAACTCATGGTTTAGATTTAAATGGTTTGCTACATTTTTATCAAATTGAAAGTATTAGCAAACCGGATATAGAAGAAGAGTTTGTACAATATACAAACTGGAGTCCTAAAAAGGCAAGACCTATAATTATTGACAATAGTAGTGAATTAGAACAAATTTTTGATAGTGATAAAGTTTTTAAAGGTGTGACTGCTACAGCAGGAGGTTTTTATGGTCCTCAAGGACGTGTTTTGCGTTTACCCCTTCAAAATCCTGGATTAAACAGTAAAATGGATAGTTTTAATTTTAAAGGCTTTAGAATTACTAATTTTGAAATGGAAACATCTGTTATTTATGGATTATCAAAATTATTGGGCCATAGCGCATTGTCATTAAATGCAATTATTGCCAATAGAGCAACTGGTAATTTTAGTAAGAATCCAAAATTAACAATAGAAAGGTTAATAGAATACACTCTCGATAAAATTGCTGAAACAGATTTGATTTAATGAAAATGATAAAAATTGGCGGAGTACCAGAACATTTTAATCTTGCCTGGTACTTAACACTTAAAAATGGTGAATACAAAGAAAAAGGCATCAACTTACGTTGGAAAGATTATTATGGCGGTACAGGAGCCATGTGTAAAGCTTTAAGAGAGAAAGAAATAGATTTAGCAGTTATTCTTACTGAAGGAATTATCACTGATGTCATAGCAGGAAACGAGAGT
>CAYTSL010000321.1:0-2667 GCA_964440415.1 uncultured Flavobacteriaceae bacterium | reverse complement strand
TTCCTGATGACGACAATGTAGAAACCGAAGAGGAATTATTAGGAAAACAATCGTTTATGCACAAGGATTAAAACTTAAAATTATTTATGTAAATCATAAAAAGATCTCAAGTAATTACTTGAGGTTTTTTTTGTTTTAAAAACAAAGTATAAATAGTACATTTGCAGCCATAAAATAATATCTATGAAAGCAGGGATTGTTGGATTGCCTAATGTTGGTAAATCGACCTTATTTAATTGTTTATCTAATGCTAAAGCGCAAAGTGCCAACTTTCCTTTTTGCACGATTGAACCAAATATAGGCGTTGTAAGTGTCCCCGATAAGAGGTTGGAGAAACTAGAGGAGTTGGTGAAGCCGGAACGTGTTGTTCCTGCAACAGTTGATATTGTTGATATAGCTGGTCTGGTAAAAGGAGCCAGTAAAGGAGAAGGTTTAGGAAATCAGTTTTTAGCGAATATTAGAGAAACAGATGCAATTCTGCATGTTTTACGTTGTTTTGATAATGATAACATAGTCCACGTTGATGGTAGTGTTGATCCTGTTAGGGACAAAGAAGTTATCGATATTGAATTACAACTTAAAGATTTAGAAACGGTAGAGAAGAAATTAGATAAAGTTAAACGTGCTGCTAAAACAGGAAATAAAGAAGCTCAAAAGGAAGAAGCTGCATTACTACATATCATAGAGTATTTAGAAGCTGGAAAATCTGTTAGAGCTTGTTCTTTTGGTGATGATGAGTATAATGATTTTGTAAAACCATTACAATTAATTACTGATAAACCGGTTCTATATGTGTGTAACGTAGATGAGGGTTCCGCAGTTAATGGAAACAACTATGTAAAACAAATTGTTGAAGCTGTTAAGGATGAAGATGCTGAAGTGTTGGTTCTTGCAGTAGGAACTGAAGCAGACATAAATGAATTGGATGACTATGAAGAACGATATATGTTTTTACAGGATATTGGTTTGGATGAACCAGGTTCTTCAAAATTAATTCGGGCAGCATATAAATTATTGAATCAACAAACCTATTTTACGGCTGGTGTCAAGGAGGTTAGGGCATGGACTGTAGATGTTGGTGCAACTGCTCCACAAGCTGCAGGTGTTATTCATACAGATTTTGAAAAAGGTTTTATAAGAGGTGAAGTAATAAGTTACGATGACTATACAAAATATGGCAGTGAAGCCAAAGTAAAGGAAGCAGGAAAAATGCGGGTGGAAGGTAAAAATTATGTTGTAAAGGATGGTGATGTAATGCATTTTCTATTTAATGTTTAGCATTTAGATCCAAAAGCTTTTATTTCTTTATCTTCTCAACATTAAGAGTGTTTTTTTTGTTAATTACTTTGTTTAGTCTATATTTTATTTTTTCGGCTGATACATTATATTAGCATCTTATCAATTTTTAAAGGATTTTATGTCTCAACAATCGAACTATACCGAAGAAAACATCCGTTCACTTGACTGGAAAGAACATATCCGGATGAGACCTGGAATGTATATTGGAAAGCTAGGTGATGGATCTTCTCCAGATGACGGTATTTATGTCCTTCTTAAGGAAGTGCTCGACAATTCAATTGACGAGTATGTTATGGGAGAAGGAAAGACAATTGATGTATCGATACAAGGCAATAAAGTTATGGTTAGGGATTATGGTCGAGGCATACCACTTGGTAAGGTAATAGATGTAGTCTCTAAAATGAATACTGGTGGTAAATATGATTCTAAAGCATTCAAAAAGTCTGTTGGGCTAAATGGTGTAGGTACCAAGGCAGTAAATGCATTATCGGAATATTTTAGAGTGGAGTCCAACAGAGATGGAAAATCAGCTGCTGCAGAATTTTCACAGGGAAATCTTACTGATGAGGAGAAACTAAACGAAACCACAAGAAGAAAAGGAACTAAAGTTTCTTTTATTCCGGATGAAGTTATTTTCAAGAAATATAAATACCGAAATGAGTATATAGAAAAAATGCTCAAAAACTATGTGTATTTAAATACTGGATTAACTATAGTTTTTAACGGTAAAAAGTTTTTTAGTAAGAACGGACTTAAGGATTTATTGCAAGAAAATATTAATGAATCAGATAGACTTTATCCTATTATTCATTTACGAGGGGAAGACATAGAAGTTGCTATAACACATAGTAAAACTCAATATTCAGAAGAATATCATTCATTTGTTAATGGTCAAAATACGACTCAAGGCGGTACACATCACGCTGCATTTAGAGAGTCTCTAGTTAAAACGATACGGGAATATTACGGTAAGAATTACGAAGCTTCAGATATTCGAAAATCAATAGTCTGTGCTGTTTCAATTAAGGTTATGGAACCTATTTTTGAAAGTCAGACAAAGACCAAATTAGGGTCGACAGAAATGGGTGGTGATCTGCCAACGGTTAGAACATTTATTAATGACTTTATTAAAACTCAATTAGATAATTATCTCCATAAGAATGCTGAAACAGCAGAGAGAATACAACGTAAGATCCTTCAAGCTGAACGTGAACGGAAGGATTTGTCCGGAATCCGAAAAATAGCTCGTGAGCGTGCTAAAAAAGCAAATCTTCATAATAAAAAATTAAGAGATTGCAGAGTCCATTTAGGAGAATTGAAAAAGGATAGAAGGCTGGAGAGTACTTTGTTCATCACAGAAGGCGATTC
>CAYTSL010000320.1:0-2679 GCA_964440415.1 uncultured Flavobacteriaceae bacterium | reverse complement strand
AAAATGGATTTACTACAAATTTTGAGTTTTCTAAAGTAAGTGGGGAATATAGATACAGTTTTGAGCACAATCTTGCCGATAGAAATTTTGACAAAAATGATTTAGGAATTCAACGTAGAAACAATTATAATAATTTTGAATTAGATGCTTCATATCAAATATTTGAACCAACAGAGAAGCTAAATAATTTAAGAATTAATGCTTGGTTCGACTACAGTCGATTATATAATCCAAGTCGATACACTGGAAAAAATATGGGATTTAGAGTGTTTGCAGTGAACAAAAAATTATTAGCAATGGGCGGAAATTTAAACTACGAAATAGGTGAGCAACATGATTACTGGGAGCCAAGAGATATTGAAAACAACCGCTTTTTTACTTATAATGATAGAGTGAACGCTAATGTTTTTATATCTTCAGATTATAATAAAACCTTTGCTTTAGATGCCAATATGGGATTTGTTACTCTGTTTGATAAAGACTTGGACTATTTTGGATATTGGTACAGTGTAAGCCCACGGTTTAAATTAAGTGAGAAATTCATTTTTCAATATTCTTTAAATGTTGAAAATGTAAATAGAGATAAAGGGTATGTTACAACTTTAGATGACGGTGAAGGAGATATTATTTTTGGGCAACGCGACCAAAAAACAATTGTGAACAGTCTTTCTGGCAGTTATAATTTTAATTCTTTTCATTCATTAACTCTTACATTTAGAAATTATTGGAGTACTGTTGCTTATGAAGAAGATCTCTTTAAGTTAGAAGATGATGGAATATTGTCCCAAACCGATGGATATAATATTCAGGATACACTAATTAATAATCCTGATCAGGATTTTGACCCTAATCAAAACTTTGATATCTGGAATCTTGATTTTAAATACTCATGGGAATTTGCACCTGGTAGTCTTTTAACAGCTTTATATAGAAATCAGTTATTCAATTTTACCGAAGCTTCTCGTGATAGTTATTTTGATAGTTTAAGTGATCTCTTAAAAGAACCTATAGAACACGTGTTTTCACTTCGCTTAACTTATTACATAGATTACAACAATATAAAGAACATATTTAAAGGGAAAACTATTTAATAGTTGCCCAATAATTTGTAATGTAGTATTTTCATCTTTTGAAATTTAAAGTATGATTTGCGCCAAGAATATTCACAAATATTTTGATGACCTCCACGTATTAAAAGGTGTAGATCTTAATATTAAAAAAGGAGAAATAGTTTCCATTGTAGGTGCTTCAGGAGCAGGCAAAACAACGTTGCTTCAAATTTTAGGAACATTAGATAAACCCTTTAATAAAGAAAATCCTGTATTAGAGATTAACAAAACTATCATAACCAACTTAAGTGAAAAGGAACTTGCCAAATTCAGGAATGAGCATATCGGATTTATTTTTCAATTTCATCAATTGTTACCTGAATTTACTGCCCTTGAAAATGTTTGTATTCCTGCGTTTATAAAAGGTAATAGCAAATCTGAAGCAGAAAAGAAGGCCAAAGAATTACTGATTTTTTTAGGATTATCAGAGAGATTTGATCACAAACCCAATGAGCTTTCTGGTGGAGAGCAACAAAGGGTGGCAGTTGCGAGAGCTTTAGTTAATAATCCAGACCTTATATTTGCAGATGAACCGTCAGGAAATCTCGATAGTGAATCTGCAGAAAATTTGCATGAACTATTTTTTAGACTACGTGATGAATTTGGTCAAACATTTGTTATAGTAACTCATAACGAAGAATTAGCAGATATGGCTGATCGAAAACTAACTATGGTTGATGGTAAAATAATAGATTGAATTATTTCCTCATGAAGGATTCTTTTTTATTGAATTTGAGCTTGTTAATCAAAAACTATGGACATTAATCAGGATTGGATAACCATTAGAAAACACTTTTATAAAAGCTTTAGTCAAAATTTATTTATTCCTATTGCTTCAGTCGATTCTGATAATAACCCAACAGTCACTCCTATTGGTTCTCTATTCTTAAATGATAACCAAACAGGATTCTATTTTGAAAAGTATCCTACCAAGCTTCCATTGCACTCAAAAACAAACCAAAATATATGTGCTTTAGCTGTTAATAGTGGCAAGTGGTTTTGGTTTATATCGCTTTTTAATGGAAAATTCCAGACTAACCCAGGTATAAAACTCTATGGACACCTTGGTGAACGGAGAAAAGCTACAGAAAAAGAAATTAGTCGCCTTAACAGACGCATGAAAGCTACCAAAGGTTTAAAAGGAAATACCTATTTATGGAAAAAGATGGACTACGTTAGGGATATTACCTTCACCAAAGCTGAAACCATAAATTTGGGTAAAATGACTGACTAATTTCTATTGCAATTATTAGTTCTTTTTTCTTGTATTCGATCTAATTCCAATTCACATGGTAAATTAATAATTAGTTGTAATTCAATTATTTATACTATCTTTAGATAACTCCGCTTCTATTTTTTAATCATTTATTCTATTTAAAATCATTGGGTACAGCAATTATGATGTATTAAATGTATTGTTAATGGTAATACTTTATTACTAACCAAAACCAACCAATTATGAAAAAAGTATTATTTTTATTTGTAGCCGTTTTAATGGCTACAATTACAACTGCCCAAGACAAACTATTTCTTGTTTTTGAAATGATGGAAGTAGATAACAGTCAAGAAA
>CAYTSL010000319.1:0-2690 GCA_964440415.1 uncultured Flavobacteriaceae bacterium | reverse complement strand
TGTTCGTAAATCCTGATGATAATGCTATTGCAAATGGATTGAAAATTAGCTAAAATATCATTCCGACAAACATGAAGGAATCTCTTGTAAAATCATTAAATTAGATTTCTCGACAAGCTCGAAATGACAAAAAACTACCTGTCATTCCGACCGAAGCGGAGGAATCTAGATAAAATATTAGCGGTTTTCCAATGTATAAATCTTTAGGTAACCACAACTACTATGTTTACATATTAACTAACAAAAGTAAGACTGTTTTATATATTGGCATGACTAATAATCTAAAAGAGAGGCTCTTTTATCATAACAATCCTGAAGCACATTCAAAATCATTTTCACATAAATACAATTGCAAGCACCTAATTTATTTTGAACATTTTTCAGAAGTTGAAGACGCTATAAAAAGAGAAAAACAGCTTAAGAAATGGAGAAGAGAGAAAAAAGACCAACTAATCAAGCTTAATAATCCAAATTTGGAATTTCTAAATGATAAAGTATGAGATTTCTCGACGAGCTCGAAATGACAAATAACATAAAACCGTTTAAATGATTCAATTCATAATTTCCAAAACACAACTTCCAGAAAGCAGTGTGAAAAACACCATTGCTTTATTAAACGAAGATTGCACAATTCCATTTATTTCAAGGTATAGAAAAGAGAGAACAGGGAATCTGGATGAAGTTCAAATTGGAGACATTGTAAAGTATAAAAACGAATTTGAAACGTTAGAAAAACGTAAAACTGCTGTTATAAAAGCACTTGAAGAACAAGACGTTTTAACACCCGAACTTCAACAAAAAATAAACTCCACAACCAACCTAACAACACTCGAAGATTTATACCTACCATACAAGAAAAAGCGAAAAACCAAAGCAGAAACTGCTCGTAAAAATGGATTAGAACCTTTGGCGAAGATCATTATGAGTCAGAAGGCAAATGATTTAGAATCTATTGCTCTAAAATATCTAAAAGGTGAAGTGAATTCAATTGTAGAAGCTTTGGAAGGAGCTCGACATATTATAGCCGAATGGATAAATGAGCGAACAGATGTCAGGAACAATATTCGCTATCAGTTAGAAAAATTTGCCACTATAAACACTAAAGTAGTTAAGACCAAAATTGCGGATGAAAAAGCTCAAAAATTTAGAGATTACTTTGATTGGAGTGAGTCTTTAAGTCGAATTCCTTCTCATAGATTGTTAGCTATATTAAGAGCAGAAAATGAAGGTTTTATACGAGTAAAAATCGAGATTGACGATGACAGAGCATTAGCAAAAATTGAAGACAGAATCATTCGTTCAAATAATGCATGTTCCAAACAAATTGAATTAGCCATATCACATGCTTACAAACGATTATTATTGCCATCCTTATCTAACGAAGCTCTAAAAGTTGCCAAAGACAAGGCAGACGATTCGGCAATCAATGTATTCGCAAAAAACCTAAAACAATTATTATTAGGCTCACCAATAGGTGAAAAAAGAGTGTTGGCAATCGACCCTGGGTTTAGAAGTGGTTGTAAAGTGGTTTGTTTAGATGCCCAAGGCGATTTAAAATATAACGAGACTATTTATCCTCATCCACCCAAAAACGATAGTAAAGGAGCTATGAAGAAGATCAGCTCACTTGCTGACGCTTATAAAATTGAAGCCATCGCAATTGGAAACGGAACAGCATCTCGAGAAACAGAACAACTCATCAGACGGATTCGATTTAAAAATGATATTCAGGTTTTTGTGGTTAGTGAAGCTGGAGCATCTATTTATTCAGCATCCAAAATAGCACGAGAGGAATTTCCTAATTATGATGTCACTGTTCGTGGTTCAGTTTCTATAGGACGACGTTTACAGGATCCTTTAGCAGAATTGGTGAAGATCGATGCTAAATCTATTGGAGTGGGTCAATATCAACACGATGTAGACCAAACAAAACTTAAATCCAGTTTAGATACTGTTGTGGAAAGTTGTGTGAATGCAGTTGGAGTCAACATCAATACCGCAAGTAAATCCTTGTTGAGCTATGTTTCTGGAATTGGTCCAAAACTGGCTGAAAATATTGTGGATTACAGAAGTGAACATGGTTCGTTCTCGTCCAGAAACGAGATTAAAAAAGTACCTCGTTTAGGTGATAAAGCTTATGAACAAGGTGCTGCTTTTTTACGAATAAAAGATGCTAAAAATCCGTTAGATGATTCCGCAGTTCATCCGGAACGCTATAATTTAGTAAATCAAATTGCTAAAGATGAAGGTAAAACTGTGCTGGAATTAATTGGGTATAAAGAACTAATTCAAAAAATAGATTTAAAAAAATATTGCACAGAATCAGTAGGATTACCAACACTTGAGGACATTATCAAAGAGCTTGAAAAACCTGGATTGGATATTCGTGAGCAGGCAAAAGTCTTCACCTTTAATCAAAATATAAGAAGTATTACTGATTTACATGAAGGACAATTATTACCTGGAATAGTTAATAACATAACCAACTTTGGTTGCTTCGTTGATATAGGAATTAAAGAAAGTGGTTTAATTCATGTCTCCAATTTAGCCGATGCGTTTGTAAGCGATGTTAATGAACATGTGAGTCTACATCAACAAATAATTGTAAAAGTTCTGGATGTTGATATTCCAAGAAAACGAATACAATTGAAATTGCATAAATCCAATTAATAATTTGGATAACTAAAAGT
>CAYTSL010000318.1:0-2699 GCA_964440415.1 uncultured Flavobacteriaceae bacterium | reverse complement strand
TAGGGATCAATGAACAATTACAACAAAGTTTAGTCGATTTACAAATTTCTGTTCCAACAGATATTCAAGAAAAGACCATTCCCATTGTTCTAAATCAAAAAGAAGATGTTGTTGTTTTAGCAAAAACAGGAACAGGAAAAACAGCTGCTTTTGGATTACCTTTACTGCAGTTGCTTGATGTAGAAAACATCGATGTACAGGGGCTTGTATTGGCGCCTACAAGAGAATTAGGACAACAGATTTATAACAATTTAGTATCCTTTGCCACTGATAGCCCAAAAATATCTATCGCATCGGTATGTGGTGGTATTCCCATAAAACCTCAAATAGAACGTTTAAAAACCGCAACTCATATTGTAGTAGCAACTCCTGGGCGTTTGGTTGATTTAATTAAACGTGGTGCTATTAATATTAAAGAACTAAGCTATTTAGTTTTGGATGAAGCAGATGAAATGGTAAGCGCCTTAAAAGAAGAGGTAGACACTATTATAAAAGACATTCCAAAATCCAGAAGAACACTATTGTTTACAGCTACCATGCCAGGGACCATAAAACAATTGGTTCAAAATTATATGTCAAAGCATGTTGTGCATATAGAAGCAGATATGGCAACTGTTGGTCATCAAGGTATCGACCATCAATATGTGGTTGTAGAACCTATAGAAAAACTAGAAGTATTACTTCATTTTTTAAATTCTAAAGAAGGCGAACGTGGTATTATATTTTGTAAAACCAAAGCTGCTGTTAATAAATTAGCCAAAAACTTAGCTATAAATAAGTTCTCTTCTGGTGCTATACATGGTAGTTTAACACAAGGTATTCGCGACCGTATTATGGGGCAATTCAGAGCAGGATATATCGATATTTTAGTTGCTACCGATTTGGCAGCTCGTGGCATTGATGTAAAAGAAATTTCATACGTTGTCAATTATCATTTGCCAGATACTTATGACACTTATGTGCACAGAAGCGGACGAACGGCTAGAGCAGGAGCAAAAGGTTTTTCATTAACCATTTTACAAAAAGAAGAAGTTGAAGACATTGCCGATTTTGAAAATGAACTGGGTATTGTTTTTAATGAATTTATAAAAGCCGACGCACAAAGCATTGAAGAGAATAATGGACTATTATGGGCTAAAAAAATATTTAAGACCAAACCTAATCGTGAGGTTTCAGAAGAATTTAAAGCTAAAATAAAAACCATATTTCATCATTTAACAAAAGAGGAGCTAGTAGATAAAATATTTGCGAATTATTTAGCACAGTCTAGTACTATGAATTCAAAAGCTGAGGCGTCTAAAAAGCATAAAAAGAAATAATTAGTATGGCAAACATCATTAAAAATCAACAGGATATTTTAACAAAATTAAATATTCATGCCTTGAATCCCATGCAAGAGGAAGCTGTTTCTATAATTGAAACAACAACCAATACCATCCTATTATCTCCAACAGGAACAGGGAAAACATTGGCTTTTTCATTGCCATTATTAAAAGCCTTAGATCCAGAATCTAAAGACATTCAAGCATTAATACTAGTGCCATCAAGAGAATTAGCCATTCAAATTGAGCAGGTCATTCGTTCTATGGGTTCTGGTTATAAAGTAAATGCAGTTTATGGAGGCAGACCCATGTCTAAAGACAAAATTGAAATTAAACATAATCCTGCTATTTTAATAGGAACACCAGGTAGAATATTAGATCATTTTGACAGCGATCGCTTTTCTAAAGCAAGTATAAAAACACTCATATTAGATGAGTTTGATAAGTCTTTAGAAGATGGTTTTGAGGAAGAAATGAAAGCTATTATAGGTCAATTGCCTAGTATAAATAAGCGCATATTAACCTCTGCTACTCAAGCTGTTGAAGTTCCTGGTTTTGTACGATTAGACAAGCCAACGACTATCAATTATTTAAAAGAAAAAACAGCATCAAAATTAACCGTTAAAATAGTGGTTGCTCCAGATAAAAGTAAACTTAAAACCCTGTTGGAATTGTTACTACATATTGGCAATGAACCTGGAATTATTTTCTGTAATTTTAGAGACAGTATAGATCAAGTAAGTGGTTTTTTAGAACGAAATAAAATTAGTCATACTTGCTTTTCTGGTGGCATGGAGCAAAAAGATAGAGAACGCGCTTTAATTAAATTTAGAAACGGAACCTCCCAAGTATTAGTTGCTACAGATTTAGCTGCTAGAGGTATAGATATTCCAGAAATGAAATATATTATTCATTTTGAATTACCTCGACATGAAGAAGAATTTATTCATAGAAATGGCAGAACAGCGAGAGTTAATGAAAAAGGAACAGCTTATGTATTAAAATGGAAAGACCAACTATTGCCCGAATTTATTAAAAACACTAAAGGTGTCGATATATCTAAAAAAGCACCACATAAACCACAATTCTGGGAAACCATATTTATTTCTGGTGGACGAAAAGATAAAATTTCCAAAGGCGATATAGCAGGATTATTTTTTAAACAAGGCGGTATTAATAAAGACCAATTAGGAACAATTGAGCTAAAACCAGATTGTGCATTTGTGGCCATTCCGCTCACCATTGCTGATGAATTAGTGGAAAAATTAAACAATACCCGATTAAAAAAGAAAAAGGTTCGTGTAACTATTCTATAGTCAATAACCCCAATCGTTTTGCAAAACGTGCCATATATCCTAATTATACCTATAGAAAGTC
>CAYTSL010000317.1:0-2706 GCA_964440415.1 uncultured Flavobacteriaceae bacterium | reverse complement strand
GTGAGCAATACATGAGTAATTTTGATGTTGAAGCATCTAAACTGGATAGTTATTTTACAACAGATCTAAATATCATCTATCAAATAAAAACTAATTCTATTTTTAAGAGCATTACCTTGACCGCTTTGGTCAATAATATTTTTAATTCAGAATATGTGTCAAATGGATATTATTATACCTATGATGATAATTGGTCAATCCCAGGAGAAATAATCACTTTAGATGGAGCAGGGTACTATCCGCAGGCAACAACTAACTTTTTATTAGGAGCGACCTTTAATTTTTAATTAGATATCAAATAAGTACTGTTTCCTGTTCGTTCAACTCTGTAGTTTTTTAGAGCACATGGTAAAGGATTGTTAAGTGCTTGACCAGTAACTAAACTGTATTCATTTTCATCTTCACAATTGCATTTTGCGTTAATTCCACCAATTATGGTCATAATTGAGCATGCACTTGGAGCATGGTTAGGATCGCTAGCATCCCAAGCAAATAAACCTGTACCTACTTTTGTCACTATTACACCTCCGTTACCCTGATTTGGGATATAAACTGAATTCCCAGAAAATTGTAGACTACTAAACTGTGGAAGGTCTAAATTAATTGTAAAATTTACTCCTGCATTCAGTAAAAAATTACAATTGCTATTTACTTCATTCTTACTACAAGACACTAAAAGCAAGCAGATTAAGGAGCTATAAAATAAGTATTTCATTTAAAATATTTTATTTACAATTTACAATAAAAAGTATATTACGCTAATAATTTTGTATATTTGCATTACTATCTCGTGCGAGCGGGATTTTTTTATTCCGATAGTTTGATCGGGATATTTTTGTTTAAAAAACAAAACAATTACTATTTAAACGATGAAGTTATGAGTAACGTATCTTATTACACGGAAGAAGGGTTAAAAAAATTACGAAAGGAGTTAAGTCAACTAAAAGATATTGAGCGTCCAAGAGCATCTCAAGCAATAGCTGAAGCCAGAGATAAAGGGGATTTAAGTGAAAATGCTGAATATGATGCAGCTAAAGAGGCTCAAGGTATGTTAGAAATGAAAATAGCAAAGTTAGAAGAAACTCTTGCCGGAGCACGATTATTAGATGAGTCACAACTAGACACTTCTAAAGCTTTGGTTTTATCTAAAGTTAAAATAAAGAATCAAACCAATGGAATGGAGATTACATACACGCTAGTGGCAGATGGAGAAGCTGATCTGGCATCGGGTAAAATATCTGTTAATTCTCCTATTGGAAAAGGATTGCTTGGGAAATCTGTAGGTGAGGTTGCCGAAATACAAGTGCCAAATGGTATCATGAAATTTGATGTCATTGAAATTTCTCGGTAATAAATAAATAAAATATAATTTAAATTCCTGTTATAGCTAATTTTACAGAACTGTAACAGGAAT
This sequence comes from uncultured Flavobacteriaceae bacterium, assembly GCA_964440415.1. Taxonomy (GTDB): domain Bacteria; phylum Bacteroidota; class Bacteroidia; order Flavobacteriales; family Flavobacteriaceae; genus Site-B1. Next base: position 1,292 of record CAYTSL010000317.1, on the reverse strand, counting down.
ATTTTTTATATTTACTAGACTACAATTAAAAGTATATGGCTTCTATTTTTACTCGAATAGTTAATGGCGAAATACCTTGTTACAAGGTTGCAGAAAGCGATGAATTTCTTGCTTTTCTGGATGTAAACCCAAATTCTAAAGGTCATACACTATGTATACCTAAAATTGAAGTTGATAAAATTTTTGACCTTGACGAAAAAACCTATATGGGTTTAATGCGTTTTTCTAGAAAAGTAGCTAAAGCCATTGAAAAGACAGTTGAATGCAAACGGGTAGGAATTTCGGTTATTGGTCTTGAAGTCCCACATGTTCATGTGCATTTAATACCTCTACATTCTATGGAAGATGCCAGATTTACCACAAAGGTGTCTTTAGCTAAAGAAGAATTTGAAAGTCTCGCAAAAGCGATCAATAGAAATCTTTAAACAGATCGTTTCAAAGCGATTTGCATTGTGGTTCCTTTTCCGATTTCAGATTGATAGACCTTAAGCTTACCATTATGGTAATCTTCAATAATCCGCTTTGCCAATGATAGTCCTAAACCCCAACCACGCCTCTTGCTTGTATAACCAGGTTCAAATACCTTATTAAAGTGCTGTTTCGTAATACCCTTACCAGTATCGGTAATATTAATATTTACATGCTTTTCAAAAGGAATGATTTCAATTTTAAGATCTCCTCTGCCTTTCATTGCATCAATGGCATTTTTAACCAAATTTTCTATTGTCCAGGTGTAAAGTTGTTTATTAAGGTAAACGTTAATTACTTCTTTAGGAACACTTATTTCAAAATCAATCAATTTTGACGAACGTGCTTTTAAATAATCATAGGAATCCAAGGTCTCTTTTACAATATCAGCCTCTTCTAAAGTTGGAACAGATCCTATTTTACTAAATCTATCGGTAATGGTTTTTAGTCTATTTATATCCTTTTCAATTTCAACAATATACTCCGGATTTACATTTTCATTTCTCAATATTTCAGTCCAACCAATTAAAGATGATAAAGGTGTGCCTATTTGATGAGCCGTTTCTTTTGCCATACCAGACCACAGTTTGTTTTGAGTGGCGTTTTTAGTACTTCTGTAGAAAAAGTAAACCACAGCGCCAAATAAGAAAATAATAAGCAACAGAGCTAATGGATAATATTTTAATTTATTAAGAAGCGGTGAATTCCCATAATACAAGGTTTGGTATACTTCATTTTTATAGCGAATCTCAATAGGCGTATTTTCTTGTTTAAATTGCTCAATCAATTTATTTACATAAACTGAATCTTTCACTTTTTTCTCA
>CAYTSL010000316.1:0-2708 GCA_964440415.1 uncultured Flavobacteriaceae bacterium | reverse complement strand
CCTACCATCTCAGAATTAGTTACTGTATCAAAATAATGATCTATTTTAGATTTACTTAATTTACCATGTTGAACTTCTTTAAAACCGTTGGTTATAATATGAAGTTTGTAATTTGGACTTAAATAGTCTAATATCTCGATGGTACTTTCAAACAAATGATTGAAAGCGGTCAAATTAGTTATATAATCTTCTGACAATTGATGAATAATCTCATCTGAAATGGACATATTCAATGTTTTAAATGTGTCTGAAAGCCGACCGTAACGTAAACTTTCCTTATCAATTTTTTCCTCTCTGTAAAGCTTCCAGTAATTCAAGTTCAAAGGCTCATAAACAGTTAAAAAAGTTTTTAAATCTATATCAATTTGGTTGCTGTTAAATATGTTTTCAAAAGTAAGTGCAGAATTTTTATCAAAATCCCAAAGAGTGTGATCCAAATCAAAAAAAACATCCTTAATATTAGTTAACTTCATCTTGTGATTCCAAAATTAAATTAAACAATTCCTTAAATCCTCTCCATCTATTATCATAACTAAACGTGTAATTATGAAAAATTGGTGTAAAGGTACCTTCTACTTTTTTAACCTCATTAATTATTTTCAACAATTCTTGCTTTTTATCTAACAGTGATGCCGTTTTCAACAATGCAAAATCAATAAGGTGGAAAGGACATACTCTAAGGGGAGTTTGAATTTCGTAGTCTAAATCATAAAACAGAAATGGTGTGCAAGTTCCCGCCCTAAAACCAATAGTATTCAAATAACCCATAGAATAGTCTTCTGCTATTTCCAGATCGATCAAATGTCTGTAAGATTCAGGTAAAGTAAATTTATTATGAGAAAATCGTGTCACTTTTAAATCCGTATTAATTATCGACTCCATTGTTGCTTTTTCTTTTTTTAAAAGAAGTTCATCCTCTATAGAAAAATAGGAAGCTTTTAAGCCTACAGTACAATAATCTGCAACAGATTTTATCAAACTTTGAAACTCTTTCTTATTTATATTAATGTTCTTATCATATGTAGAATAGTCAGCTATTAAAAAGAATACTATAAACTTGCTGCTACAATGTTTTTGCTTATTAATTATGTAACTAAAGGTGTTAAAGGGATCTTTTATCAATCCGAATAAAACCGCAAATCGTTGATATAAAAAGGAAAATTTAAACGTAAAAAGGTCCTTTATTGTGCCACCGATGGTTCTCATGATGCCTTTTAGCTTAAAAGTGTGGGATATAGGAACATCTATAATGGGTTGAATGTTATACTTTCTTTGAGGGAATTTAAAGTCAGGAAATTTATCCTGCAGAGCAGATCTGAATTTAAAGGCCCAAATATCTACCACTGGTTGCTTTAAAAACCCATTATTGTATGCAATACTCTCTGTAACAATATAACGACCGTATTCATCCTTCACATGCGGCAAATATTCCTCGTAACGACTTATTAAGTAAAATGTCGCAGCAAAAATATCATAAGGCATTATACTTTTTTCACTTGTTGAAAAAAAACACTTTGTACCTTCCCAATTTTGCACATTTATTTCGATATCAGACAATCCTTGTTCGAATAAAATTCTATGGCTTCTTATGTGAAATTCGCTTGCTAATGGTTGATTGGTATAAGACATTTTTAAGCTCTTGTGAGCAATAAAATCTTCCACTTTAGTAGTGAAAATAACTGGTATACCTAATATTCTAGTACAAACTTGTTTAAAGGTATACTTTAGTCTTGGAGTAATTTTATGAGAGTAAACTAGCAGCATTTATAGCAGGTTTTCATCAGCAAAACTAAAATAGGCTTTTTCGGTTACAATTAAATGGTCTAATACTTTTATATCTAAACTTTCTGAAGCAGTTTTCAACTTTTGCGTTAATTGTTTATCGGCTGTACTTGGTTTTAGAGTTCCGGAAGGGTGGTTATGAACCAAAATAATACTTGTTGCTCCATTTTCAAGAGCATTTCTTAGAACCAGTCTAACATCTACCAAGGTTCCTGTAATTCCTCCTTTGCTCAACTGATTCTTTTGAATTACCTTATTAGAATTGTTTAAATAAATTATCCAGAATTCTTCATGTTGTAACTCACCTATAATAGGTTGCATCAGTTCAAATACAGAAGCACTGGATGCAATCTTCTTTTTCTTCAAAGCCTCCTCGCCTCTTCTACGTCTACCTAATTCCAATGCTGCTGCAATAGATATGGCTTTAGCTTCTCCAATACCCTTAAATTCCATGAGCTGTTTAATAGATAGTTTTCCCAATTCACTTAAGTTATTATCAACACTAGCTAATATACGTTTGCATAGAGCCACTGCACTTTCTTCCCTGTTACCTGAACCTATTAAAATTGCAACCAATTCGGCATCACTTAAGGCAGCTTTACCTTTATAAAGTAATTTCTCTCTTGGTTGGTCGTCTTGACTCCAGTTTTTGATTGAAAAGGATGATGGTTTCTCTTGCATTGGTTAAATATAAAAATTGTAATTTTCTAACGCAATTTTTTAATAAAATGAATTATCCACCAAAACATCATCAGGACACTAATAAGCTTCATATGATTGAAGTGATAAAGAATTATCCTTTGGCAACTGTTATTTCTATTAAGGATAACGAACCGTTAATTACGCATTTACCTTTGATCTATCGTGAAGATGGAAAACTTATTGGACACATAGATAAATTCAATCCTCAAGTTGAATTATTAAAA
>CAYTSL010000315.1:0-2718 GCA_964440415.1 uncultured Flavobacteriaceae bacterium | reverse complement strand
GGGTTTTTTACTGTAGCGAGAGAGGGGCACGATCCCTCGACCTCCGGGTTATGAAAATTCTTCTAACCGTTGCAAAAAAATTTGGTCACTTTCTAAATTTCACATTAAAAACATTCTCCAACAGGAATTTATCAACTTCATCATTTGATATTAAAACCTCTTTTTCCAGGTTTTGAATTTTGTTTTTTGGTTGAAACGTGTTTGTGTATGGCTCGTGCCGATTTTCAGCAAAGTGAGTTACACGAAATTTATTTTAAAGATAAAGAAATTTCTATGTATTCAGACCTGTTGTGGCCATTGCGCCACCAAGGCATGAGTTATACACGTCTTAAGTTGGGCAATCGTTTTTATTTTGTGTCTGGGAATTCTAGAATATTGACCATTTTAACGACATTAAGAATTCTCAAATTTAATTTTCTCTATTAAATTTTTGAAATATTCAGGACTCCAAATACTTAAAACATCATCATTTTTGATAAACCTAACAACATCTTCTTTAATACTGCTAAAAGAAACTGATTTGATTTTCATATCTAGTAGCTCTATAACCTGCTCAGTGGAAATATTATCCTCTTGCCAGTCATTTGTGTCTTTTGCCCTAGTTAGGAAATGATTCACATCCAAAGGAATTCCCTTTTTAACATACCACTCTAAATCATACCAATCCCTTCCCTTAACTCTGTTTTTCCACTTCCTAAATAGTAGAGCATGCATTTTACCTGAAAATAAGCTTGATTTAGTAAAACATTTCACATAAAAGGAGAATGGACGAAGTAATAGTTTTTCTTCTGTTTTAAAATTTAGTGGTGGCTGTCGATCAACCTCTATTTTTATCTTTAAGGTTTTATTTGACCTTACTCCAGTTTCTTTAATAATGTCCTCTAGTACAATTTCTTGCCATATTGTTTCAGCTTTCAGAAAAGCAGAATCAATTGCTGTCTGCTTCGTCTTTTTCTTTTCATTAATACTTACTGTCAAACCCAATGACTTAAATTCATCTAGAACTGCTTTAAAATAAGGCTCTATTGAAAAATCAGAATCAGGTTTAAGTAAAGAAAAATCCAAGTCCTCGGAATATCTATCTAACCCGTAAAAAATACGGAGTGCAGTCCCTCCATAAAAAGCAGCTTTCTCAAAAAAATCAGTTCTTGATAGACCTGCTAAAGTAATCTCTTGCATTATTTCACGTAATGCCGATAAAATTTCTTCTTCATTCTGAGGGTTATATTCCTCTATCCATTCTTTTATCATAATTCTTCGAGTGTTTTTATAAGCATTTTTAAACTACTTTTTTTAGGAGCACACACAATCCATAATCTCATAATTTCCGTATTTAATGTGCTTAATACTTCACTATCCATACGAAGATCTTCCAACAGAAATTCTCGCGTTTGCTTGATGCTTCTAAGGTTGATATTAGGTGTTAGTACAATTTTATCACATAAAGCCTTTTCAGGTGATGCTAATAATATTGTTTGCTTTTGTGAAATGTTTATACTTTTTATTCCAAAAGCGTAATAAGGCGTTTTTAGTTGTTTGTAACTAAATCGACCAACTTGAGTTCTATATTTTTTTGAAGCTTTTATCGTTACTGAACTTATTTCATAGGTTTTTTCCGGTATTAAACTCCAATAAGATAATGCTGACTCTAATGATACATAACTAGGACCTCGAAGATGATTTGCTATTAGAAACGGTTCAGGAGTTGGTAAGTCCATTTTAGGACCAGGTATATAAAGACCTCTTCTTATTGAAATGAGTTCTTTGCTTTTAAGTAGCTCACTAATTTTATCATTTGGGCTCTGATAATCACTTAGTAATTCTAAAATTAAATGTCTAGGAATAGGCGCCTCTGCATATTCTTTTATCATTACTCTGAAATCCATACTGCCAATATTACCTATTATAATCGGAATAATTCCGTTTAACTGATGTAAAAGTAACATAATAGCGTTAAAATACAAATATATAATCGGAATAATTCCGGTTATGTAATCAAATTATAACAATTCATTTGTAGATATCCATTTTGGTCTCCTCGGTTATTTCCACATAAACGCGTGTTATGCTAGAGCTAGAATGGTTGAGGACGTTATGGATATACCGTTTGAAAATCAAGTAATTTCCTATTAATAATGGAAATGGAAAAATAATGATTTGTTAATTCTTTAGTTTTACAAATATTGTCTTTTTGATGTGTAGCAAACATATAGGACTAGTCTTAATGAGGCCCAACGTATGGGTAAAAACAATTGTTTTTATATCCATTATATTTATACTTATAAAATTAATTAAAATTCTTACAAATCAAGAAGGTTTTTAATTGAATTAAAGTTATTGGTAGTAAAATGTTTTATTAACCAATTAAAGGTTTCCTGACTGATAGAATTTAAATTTAAAATTGAGTATATAAAACTCAATTTTTCACCAATTTCTGATAGTTGCTGATCGTTGCAACACCAATTCCTGACCGTTGTAAAAAAAAATAGGTCACTTTCTAAATTGCACATTAAAAACATTCTCCAACAGGAATTTTAAGAATAGGCGAGAACAAGCAATTACGTATAGCCATTGTAGTGCTTTCGTTTTTTATTTTTTACTTAATTTAAATAGTCTCTAATACCATTTTATATTGTTAATTCAATAATCTAATTTTTAGATGTATTACATCGTCAATGTGAGTCCGCCATCTACTGTAAGTGTTGAACCAGAAATATA
>CAYTSL010000314.1:0-2723 GCA_964440415.1 uncultured Flavobacteriaceae bacterium | reverse complement strand
AAAAAAACACATTTAATGATTTTATTGATTGTTCTCAATTTTTAATCGACGAAAAATATACAAGCAGGAAACATTTGTACGCTTCAGGAGGTTCTGCTGGAGGCCTATTGATGGGTGTTGTTTTAAATGAAGCATCTCAAATGTTTAGTGGAATCATTGCTGCAGTTCCATTTGTGGATGTCGTTACAACTATGTTAGATGATAGTATACCTTTAACAACTGGAGAATACGATGAATGGGGTAATCCTAATATTGAAGAAGACTATTTTTTCATAAAGTCTTATTCTCCATATGACAATGTAAAAAAACAGAATTATACTAATCTTTTGGTTACATCGGGTCTGCATGATTCCCAAGTGCAATATTGGGAACCTGCTAAATGGGTAGCTAAGCTAAGAGAACATAAGACAGACCAAAATAAGTTGGTTTTCTATATTGACATGAATACGGGTCATGGAGGCGCTTCAGGACGATTTGAAAGCCTAAAAGAAGTAGCTCTAGAGTATGTTTTTTTATTAGATTTAGAGGGAATTAGGGAATAATAAAAAAAAATGATTATTTTTGTCAGGTTTAAATAGGTAGCATTTTATTCTTATAATAGAATGTCTCTTAAATAGCATTTATGAAACATAGTCCAAAAGTAGTTAATAGTGTTTTAGATCTTATAGGAAACACACCACTTATAAAACTTAATACAATAACTAAGAACTTCAAAGGTAATTACTTCAGTAAAGTAGAAGCCTTTAATCCTGGACATTCGTGTAAAGATAGGATTGCACTTTATATTATTGAAGAAGCCGAAAGAAGAGGCATTTTAAAGCCCGGCGATACTATAATAGAAACTACTTCTGGTAACACAGGGTTTAGTTTAGCAATGGTTAGTGTTATTAAAGGATATAAATGCATTTTAGCAGTTACCTCTAAATCTTCAGCAGATAAAATAGACATGCTTAAAACAATGGGTGCAAAAGTATATGTTTGTCCAGCCCATGTTAGTGCAGATGATCCGCGTTCCTATTATGAAGTAGCAAAACGTTTGCACAATGAAATTAAAGGATCGGTGTACATAAATCAGTATTTTAATGATTTAAATATAGACGCTCATTACTCTACAACAGGACCAGAAATTTGGAATCAAACTGAAGGGACAATAACCCATTTAGTTGCTTGCAGTGGCACTGGAGGAACAATTTCCGGAATAGCAAGGTATTTAAAAGAGCAAAACCCAAATGTTAAAGTAATAGGAGTTGATGCTTTTGGTTCTGTTCTTAAAAAATACCACGAAACTAAAGAGTTTGATGAAAAGGAGATTTATCCATACAGAATTGAAGGTTTAGGTAAAAATCTTATTCCTACAGCTACAGATTTTGAATCTATAGACATGTTCGTTAAAGTAACTGATGAGGAAAGTGCTCATACGGCCAGAGAAATTGCAAAAACAGAAGGGCTTTTTGTCGGCTATACATCTGGAGCAGCAATGCAGGCAATAAAACAATTAGATAAAGAAGGAGAATTTAAGGAAAATGATAATATTGTAGTTGTCTTTCCAGATCATGGTTCAAGATATATGAGTAAGGTTTATAGTGATAAATGGATGCGTGAACAAGGATTTTTTGATAGTGTAAATACAGAAGCAGCTCAAAGTATAGAATATATAAAATAAACTAACTACCAATAAATAGATGAAAAAGGTAATTAATTTTACATTAATTACTTTTTTTTTATTTAAATGTATTAAGATGAGGGACAAAATATATTATGTCATCATAATATAAATCATTAATTTTGTCGCTACTAACTAAGAACTATTTTTTTTGATGAAGGATTTATTCGAAAAAATCTATAAGGACAAAGGTCCTTTAGGTAAATGGGCATCGCATGCAGAAGGTTATTTTGTTTTTCCTAAATTAGAGGGTGAAATTTCGAATAGAATGAAATTTCAAGGAAAGGATGTTATTACTTGGAGTATTAATGATTATTTGGGTTTAGCCAATCATCCTGAAGTTAGAAAGACAGATGCAGAAGCAGCAAAGCAATATGGATCTGCGTACCCAATGGGTGCTAGAATGATGTCTGGTCATACCAACCTTCACGAAAAATTACAATCTGAACTTGCTGCCTTTGTAAACAAAGAAGCGGCTTATCTTCTTAATTTTGGTTATCAAGGGATTTTATCAACAATAGATGCTTTAGTATCAAAGAATGATATCATTGTTTATGATGTTGATGCACATGCATGTATTATTGATGGTGTGAGACTACACATGGGTAAACGGTTCACCTATAAACATAATGATATTGTCAGTTTAGAGAAAAATCTGGAAAGGGCTACTAAAATGGCAGAACAAACAGGAGGAGGTATTCTTGTTATTTCTGAAGGTGTTTTTGGAATGCGAGGAGAACAAGGTAGACTTAAAGAGATTATTGAGCTGAAGAAAAAATATAATTTCAGGTTTTTAGTTGATGATGCTCATGGTTTTGGAACGCTTGGTAAAACAGGAGCAGGAGCAGGAGAGGAACAAGGGGTACAAGATGGTATAGATGTTTATTTCGCGACTTTTGCAAAATCAATGGCTAGTACAGGAGCATTTATCGCTGCTGATCAAGAGATCATTGACTATTTGAAATATAATTTACGCTCACAGATGTTTGCCAAGTCACTGCAAATGCAACTGGTTGTGGGTGCTTTAAAACGATTGGATATGTTAAGGACTATGCCAGAG
>CAYTSL010000313.1:0-2732 GCA_964440415.1 uncultured Flavobacteriaceae bacterium | reverse complement strand
TAACGGTTTTGTATAAAATTAGTGTTTTTGTATTGATTTTATACTTTGTTGTGTGGCCTTTTTCACCACAAATATTTTAACTCAATTATGTCAGTTTTGTTATCTAGTATTTTATCTTTTCCATTGGATACGTAATAAAATGTGCAATTTTGATCAATTTGTTTTATTAACAATTTATTTCTTATAAGATTAGTAATGGATTTTAAAACTGAAGTAATATTCCTTTAATGATTCTACTAAAAAACTGAACTAAAGATTCTTAAGTCAGAAAGGCCAAATTAGTGGGATTAAACAAAGACTTACCACAATGTAAAATAAGAGTAAAGGTGTACCTACTTTGAGGTAATCCATAAATTTGTATCCTCCAGCTGCCATGATCATAGCATTGGTAGTTGTTCCAACTGGTGTCAAAAATGCTGTAGAGGCACTAACTGCGACTACAGCCATAAATGGTTTGGGGGATAAACCAAGAGAAGTGGCTGCTAAAATTGCTATTGGAGCCATCAAAACTGCTGTTGCTGAATTGTTAATAACCTGACTTAACATACTTGTCAATAGAAAAATGCCTCCAAGCATTACTAATGGAGAAATGGAACCGAGATAATCAACTAGTCCATCGGCAGCTATTTGAGCGATACCTGTCTTTTGAAGTGCGGCACCCATCGGTATCATAGCAGCAATCATAATCACGCTGACCCAACTGATTCCTCTGTATACTTTAGGTATTGGCACACAACCAGATAGAACTACAACACCTGCAGAAAGTAAAACCGCAATGGTGCCAGGTACCACTTTAAATACCATAAGAGCAACCATGAGCAACAAAGAAGCTAAAGAAATATAGGACTTTATTGTTAATGTAGGAATATTTTTTGTCATTCCCTCAGGGCTTCCACACAAGATTAGATCTTTATGAAGTTCCATAAGTCCTTCTATATTTTTCCAAGAGCCTCTAATGAGAAATGAATCACCAGCTTTAACAATAATTGTTTTCTTTTTTAATGGTTTGTTATTTCTTGAGGCACCTAAGAGTTGAATTTCAAACTTTTGAAAATAATCTCCTATCTTTATTTCACGGCCCACAAAAATAGATTTCGGTACAATAATTACTTCTGCCATCCCAATCTCTTGGCTGATAACCTGATTTTCGAGAACCTCTTCAATAGATTTAATAGGTTGCAATGCTAAATTGAAGTGTATCATTAACCGATGGATTGCTTCCGCTTCCCCTTTGACGGATATCATATCAGAATGCTGGAGTTGTGTGCTAGGAGATGGATCGTCAATAAAGGTAGGCTTAGAAGATTTTACTCTTGTCAGACGTATGATTGAAACTTCGAATTCTTCTTCAAATGGCCAATCTTCAATCCGGCTATTAACTAACTGAGAAGAAGATCGGATACGTAAGCGCCAGAAATGTTGATCAATATTATAGGTTTCTGACCATCTTGTGATTTCAGACTCGATATTCACTGGCTGGTTTTTGGTTTTGTAACTGGGAAGTAATCGATAACCCACAAACCTGAAATACAATATTGCGATGATTAGTAAAGGAATACCGATCAAGCCAAATTCAAAGAATGAAAATGCTTCGAATCCTTGTTCTGTCAAAGCATTACTCACGATGATATTTGGAGGTGTTCCGGTCAATGTTAATAAACCGCCAGTATTAGAACCAAAAGCTACAGGCATTAACAATTTGGAAGGCATAGTACCAATATTCCATGCCGATGATATCGTAACGGGAAGTAATGTAGCGACTGTACCTGTATTACTTACAAAACCAGATAATATGCCTGATCCCATTGTTAGATAAATTAATAATTTTGAAATATTACCTTTTGACCATTGTATTAACTTCTGCCCAGCAACTGCAGTCCACCCAGTTTGGGCAAGTCCTTCGCCGATGATGAAAAGTGCACCTATCATAATAACAGTAGGATTACTAAAGCCGCTCAAGGTTTCCTGTAGATCCAGAATTCCAGTAAGAAACAAACTCAGCATGGAAATAAGGGCCACTATATCCGGTGGGAATTTGCCCCAAATAAACAAGGCAATAGTAAGGAATAAAATTATCAACATCATACCTATTCAAATTTGATATATAATACTTTGAGAAAAAAGATTTTCCGTTTCAAGTATTACACAAAAATACGCTTTAAATGTTTAATTAAAAATTAAGTGATTTTTACTTGTTTTTTACCACAGTACTTTGTTGTCAATAGTTTTTGTTTTTTACAGTCAAAATCAGATTCCAATTCCGTTTCTCCGTTTGATTTATACAAATGAGCGATTAATTCTTATTATTCCAATTAGTAGCTTCCAATATTTTATGAAAGATTTCAGTATTTTCATAAACACCAGAAAATGCTTCAGCTCCTGGACCATAAGCAAACACAGGGATTAAAGTTGCCGAATGCCCATTGGTAGAAAAAGTCCCCGTAATTTCATTATAATCACTATAGGATTTGCCATCTTCTGTTTTCTTAAGAGTTGACGACAATGTAAATCCTCCAGTTTCATGATCGCCAGTTACAATTACCAATGTGTTACCATCTTTCTCTGCAAAATCCAGAGCCTTTCCAATAGCATCATCAAAATCAATAAGCTCTGAGATAAGATATTCAGCATCATTGGCATGACCTCCCCAATCTATTTGTGAACCTTCTATCATCACGAAAAAATTAGAATTATCTGCATCCTTATTAAGAAATTGTATACCTAATTCGGTG
>CAYTSL010000312.1:0-2745 GCA_964440415.1 uncultured Flavobacteriaceae bacterium | reverse complement strand
ATGTCGCTTATTTTGAACCTTATTATTTAAAAGATTTTGTTGCTTTAAAATCTAACAAACAATAGTAATATAGATTATTAATTAGAATTTAAACTATTAAGATATTCAAAAAGCTTAAGTAAATCAAATTCATTATTTAACTTAATTTTATTCTTTTTAATAAAAGATAAAACTTCATTTTCAAATTTAGGAAATAACTTGGCTACGTCTTTTTTATTTTTCGGTAATTCTATAGCACTTTGATTTCCAACTTTAATAAAGTATTTGTCTTTAGCCCTCTTAAAATGTGCCGGTTTATTTGTACCATAGGTGGTCTTAGAAATTTTTTCTTTAACATGGATAATTCTTTCTTTTCTAATCAATAACAATTCTGAATCAAAATTTAATTTAATAAAATAACCTACAGACTCCTTATTGTCTAAAATATAATCAAAGGCTTGATAAGTTTGTTTTGGGTTAGAAAAATGTATCAAGATATCTTTTCTTTTTTTGTCTAACCCGTAGATAATATCGTTTCCCCCCTTAATTTCAATTTCATCATTAAATGCATTATATCTAACGTAAAAAACTTTATTTTTTGCTATTGATATTTTTGCTCGCACAAAATTTTTATTTAGGTATGCAGATCCTTCTATTTCATTATTATCAGGATTGACAACTTTTATAATGCTCCTACCAGTAGTAGTAAGGTTTTCAAATTCAGTATCCAATCCTGATATTTGTGAATAGATAATATTTACAGTTATTAATGTTGAAATTAGTAATAAGGCAATTTTTTTCATTTAGAATAGTAATTTATATCAAAAGTGACCAAATTTTATACCACAAATAAATATTAAGTTAAAAGTATACTTTTCTTTCTGTTAATTAGTTTATAGCCGCTCTACAACCTAAAAATTAAACAGTCCTTCTTATTTCTACTTGATGTGGATAAGGAATTTCTATTCCGGCTTTATCAAGTGCTAATTTGCATGCTTCAGTAATTCCGAAGTAAACGTCCCAATAATCTGCAGATTTGCACCAAGGTCGAACCGCAAAATTTACCGAACTGTCTGCTAATTCACTTACATTAACCGTAGGTTCTGGATCTTGCAGAATTTTTTCATCAGATTTAAGCACATTCATTAAAACTTCTTTGGTTTGTTTAATATCTGCGTCATAACTTACACCAATTACCAAATCAACTCTTCTAGTCTCCAAAGATGTGTAATTTAAAATATTTCCATTAGACAAAGCTCCATTTGGAATTATTATTTCCTTGTTAGACAATCCTATTAATTTAGTAGTAAAAATTTCAATTTCCTTAACAGCACCTATTTCTCCCTGTGCTTCTATTAAGTCACCAATCTTAAAGGGTTTAAATATCATTATTAGTGCACCACCTGCAAAATTAGATAAAGACCCTTGTAGAGCCAATCCAATCGCTAAACCAGCAGCAGCTAAAATTGCAGCAAATGAAGTTGTTTCAACACCAAGTTTAGCAACAACAGAAACAAAAAGTAATATTTTAAGTGTCCAACCTAATAAGTTCGCAAGAAATTTTTGTAGTGTTTCGTCCACACCACGTTTTCTCATCACTTTTTTGGTCATTTTTATTACCAAGCTGATAATAAAAAGCCCAATAATTAAAATTGCCAAAGCTGTTAGTATTTTCGGTGAATACTCTATCAAAAGATTTTTAAGCGCATCTAAATATTTTTCCATTTTGAATTTAATTTTTGCAAATTTAAAGAATACTCTATTGTAGACAAAGGAAAGTGGCTTATAAAATCAAATAAAAATCAGAAATAAAAAAGTTATTATCGCTGGTAAAGACTGCACATAAAAAAGTTTGATTTTTTTAGTAGAAATTGCCCCATAAACCCCAGCAATTATTACACAAATTAAAAAGAAAATTGAAAGATTTTTATCTTCTTTTATTATAGAATATATTAAGCCTGCAGCAAGAAAACCATTGTAAAGCCCTTGGTTAGCAGCAAGAACTTTAGTTTTTTGAGCAAATTCTTTGCTTTCTAAACCAAATGTTTTAATTCCTTTTTTAGTTGTCCATAAAAACATTTCTAATATTAAAAAGTATATATGTTCTAATGCAACAAAAGCTACTAATATTATATACAGGATCTTCAATCTAATATCAATTTTAAAGCTTCATCAATCGAACTTACTGGCAGTTTACAACTATTATTCACACATACATAAATTAAAGTCTCACTTTCTAAAAATCTATCTTTAACTAGCGGTAAATCCCCACTTTTTGTACTATTTGCTATTAAAATATTTGGTATATAGTGCTCATTTAATTCTTTAGTTCTTTGCATGGCATTTGCACCAACAATGGCAACTTCAAAATAAGGATTGGAATAGTTTAACATTAGATCAAGCCAGTTAGAAAAACCAGAGCCATAAGTTGCCATTTCAGGTTTTACATTATTTAACATTCTAGTTGCAGTATTTGAATAATTAGAATTATCAAAATAGTGAGAAAGTTTGAATAAATTCTTAGCCATTATAGAATTACTGGAAGGTATTACATTATCTCTAAAATCAATATTTCTTGTTACAAGTTTTGGATCTTTAATAGATGTAAAAAAGAACATATTACTTGATTCATCGTAAAAATTATCAAATGAATAGTTTGTTAAATTTCTAGCTGAATTCAGCCACTTTTCATCTGATGAAACTTGATATAGGCTAATAAAGGCATCTATTGTGGTAGCGTAATCAATTAAATATCCGTTTATACTG
>CAYTSL010000311.1:0-2755 GCA_964440415.1 uncultured Flavobacteriaceae bacterium | reverse complement strand
AAAGGCAAATCATTGGTTAAATGAGAGTAGTAAAAAATATAGGAATTGTATTAATTTCAGTAATTTTATTAGGTTGTGGATCATATTCCTTTACTGGAATATCTCTTCCTCCTGAAACAAAGACTTTTCAGGTTAATTATTTCGAAAATTATGCTGGTAGTAGTCCAGGATCAACGGTTGAACCAGGACTTGAAAGGGACTTTAAGATAGCATTGGAAGAACTCATACTTAACCAGACCAGTCTGGATCTTGTAAAATCAAATGGAGACCTTGTTTTTGAAGGCGAAATAACAGAATTCAGAATTTCTCCAATGACATCAACTGCAAACAATACGGCTGCACAAAACCGGTTGACAATTGGTGTTATGGTCAGATATTTTAATAAATTAGATGAAGAAACAGATTTTGAACAACGTTTCTCTTTTTATCATGATTATCCAGGAAGTTCTCAATTGGTAGGAAGCCAAAAAGACACCGCCATAACAGAAATTTTTGAACGTATCACTCAAGATGTAGTAAATAAAGCATTAGCAAATTGGTAAATTGAACACAACAGACTTTACATCCATATTACAAAATCCTCAAGCGTTGACCGAAGGCCAAACGCAGGAGATAAAATCTGTTATAGAGGAATTTCCATTTTTTCAATCGGCTCGAGCTATTTATTTAAAAGGATTAAAGAACAGTGACAGTTTTAAATATAATCAAGAGCTAAAAACAACTGCTGCATACACAACGGATAGAAGCATTTTGTTTGATTATATAACATCTGACGAGTTTTTACAGAACAAAATATCTGAACAGATCAAGTATAATCTGGAGCATTTAAAAGGAATTGAGGTTAATGACATCGACGATATTACGGTAAATAAAAGTGTTACCATTGATGATGCTTTGCGACAACAAATTCAAGATACTAAAAATGTTTTGGATCCGGCTTTATTTCAACCAGTAGTCGAAGTTTCAAAAGTAGCCAGTTTTGGAGATGATATAAAGACTGGCAACAATGATATTCTGGAAGTAGATTCAGATAACATTGAAATTTTACCTGAAGAAAAATTACAATTAGGTAAACCACTTAAATTTGATAAGAACGAAAGCCATTCTTTTAATGAGTGGTTAAAAATAACATCCTTTAAACCAATAATTCGAGAGGAATCTAAAATTGAAGAAGAGGAAGTTTCGTTTCATGTTGACAAACCAAAGAACATATCAAAATCTAAAAAATTCCATCTGATTGATAAGTTCATAAGCAAAAAGCCTAAGATGGTTCCTAGTGATGAGATTAAACCAAGCATTAATATTGCCAAGGACAGAATGATTCAGCCTGAATCCTTAATGACAGAGACTTTGGCAAGAATTTATGTTGAGCAAAAAAACTATAAAAAAGCGATTCAATCTTATAAGATTTTAAGTTTGAAATATCCAGAAAAAAGTGGTTTCTTTGCAGACCAAATTAAGGCAATCAAACAATTACAAGAACAAAATAATATAGAATAATGAGTACGTTTACAATTTTTTTAATCCTTATCGTTATTGTAGCATTTTTGCTAGTAGTAGTTATTATGGTTCAAAACCCTAAAGGAGGCGGATTATCATCTTCATTTGGTGGAGGTGGCACACAACAACTTGGTGGCGTTAAGAAGACCACCGACTTTCTAGATAAAAGTACATGGACGTTAGCAACCATATTATTAGCTTTAATACTTTTATCAAATGTGGCAATCAATAGTGGATCTGGCATTCAAGAATCAAAGGCATTGGATCAAGACGCTGAAATTCCAGTTTTACAAGATACTCCAATAGATATACAAGAAACTACTACTACTGCTCAAGATTCAGCTCAATAGTTGAAATATGTAGTTATAAAATAAAAAAATGCCAACTGATTTTAGTTGGCATTTTTAATTTACTGAAAGTTTGTCAGTCCTTTTTTCTTGGCACAATTTTCGAATAACTCTTAAGCGTTAATAAAAAATTTAATTAATCAAAAAAATAGAAGATGAGTAAAGTAAACATCAAACCACTTGCAGACCGAGTTCTTGTAGAACCACTTCCTGCAGAAACCCAAACAGCATCAGGATTATTCATTCCAGACTCTGCACAAGAAAAACAACATAAAGGCACAGTTATAGCTGTTGGCAACGGTAAAAAAGATGAACCACTTACTGTAAAAGTTGGAGATCAAGTTCTCTACGGAAAATATTCAGGTTCAGAATTAGAATTAGATGGTAAAGATTACCTAATGATGAGAGAAGAAGATATTTTAGCAATAATTTAATCGTATAAAGTAAAACAATTTATAAAATGGCAAAAGATATAAAATTTGATTTAGAAGCACGTGATGGACTAAAGCGTGGTGTAGATGCACTGGCAAATGCTGTAAAAGTAACTCTTGGACCAAAAGGAAGAAATGTAATTATCAGTAAATCCTTCGGAGCACCTCAAGTGACCAAAGATGGTGTAACTGTTGCAAAAGAAATAGAATTAGAAGATGCTCTAGAAAATATGGGAGCTCAAATGGTTAAGGAAGTTGCTTCCAGAACTAATGATCTGGCTGGTGATGGTACTACTACTGCAACTGTTCTGGCTCAATCAATCGTAAAGGAAGGACTGCGAAATGTGGCAGCTGGTGCTAACCCTATGGATTTAAAAAGAGGAATCGATAAAGCGGTTTTGGCAATTGTTAATGATCTTGAGAAACAAGCTAAAAAAGTTGGTAACTCTTCTGAAAAAATAAAACAAGTTGCAGCTA
>CAYTSL010000310.1:0-2758 GCA_964440415.1 uncultured Flavobacteriaceae bacterium | reverse complement strand
CGATCCGTATTTGGTTCAACACATTCCTTGTTTACAAAGTTTTTACCTAAATGGAATATTACTACTAGTTATTTCAAAATTAATGAGGTTGACTCTATAGAAAAACTGATTACACCAAACACAAAAATTCTATATGCTGAAAGCCCAACAAATCCGGCTGTTGATATTTTGGATTTAAAACTGTTAGGAAAGATTGCCCAAAAGCACAATTTGATTTTTGTAGTTGATAATTGTTTTGCAACGCCTTATTTGCAAAACCCAATTAAATTTGGAGCAGATTTAGTGATTCATTCTGCAACAAAATTAATTGATGGACAAGGACGAGTTCTTGGAGGCGTAACTGTTGGTAAAGCAGATCTAATTCAAGAAATATATCTGTTTTCTAGAAATACTGGTCCAGCCTTATCGCCGTTTAATGCCTGGGTCTTGTCTAAAAGTTTGGAGACATTAGCTGTTAGAGTGGATAAGCACTGTGAAAATGCACTAAAAGTTGCAAAATATTTAGAAAACCACAAAAAAATTAAAATAGTAAAATATCCATTTTTGAAGTCTCATCCCCAATACGAAATTGCCAAAAAACAGATGAAGCTTGGAGGGAATATTGTTGCATTTGAAATTAAAGGAGGTGTCGAAAAAGGCAGGAAATTCCTAAATAAAATTAAACTATGTTCTTTGTCTGCTAATTTAGGAGATACAAGAACAATTGTTACTCATCCTGCATCTACCACTCACAGTAAATTATCGGAAGAAGATAGATTGGAAACTGGCATTTCAGATGGTTTAGTTAGAGTTTCGGTTGGTTTAGAAAATGTCGAAGACGTCATTAAGGATTTAGAACAAGCTCTGAATTGAGTTTAAAAATAAGTATCTTTGGAAGATGCTTTCAAAGAGAACTAAATACGGAATTAAAGCACTTGTATATTTAGCGAGAAAAGAGGAAAGTACTCCTATAAATATTGCAGAAATTTCTACTCATGAAAATATATCCAGAAAGTTTTTAGAAAGCATTCTTCTCACACTTAAAAAAAACGGAATCCTTGGTTCTAAAAAAGGAAAGACAGGTGGCTATTATTTAATTAAAAAACCATCCGAAGTAAAAATGGCTTCAGTATTAAGAATTTTAGAAGGACCAATTGCGATGGTGCCATGTGTCAGTTTAAATTTTTACGAAAAATGTGATGATTGTCCAGATGAAGATATTTGTACAGTAAATGCCTTAATGAGAGAGGTTAGGGATAGCACATTAAGCATTCTTAATGATAATACTTTAGCAGATTTAGTGTAATTTTTTTACGAAATTATCATTGTGTAAACAAATGGCATTATATATATTTGCACTTAATTCTACTAATCCTATAGGAATTAAGTAAATTATGATTTTAGATTTATTTTTAAATAGAGAATTAAATGTTAGAAGAAGAAAATCTAACGAAGACAAACTAACAAGAAGCATAGCAAAAACAATCAGCTGGAGGCTGATTGGAACATTAGATACAATAATAATCTCCTGGATTATAACTGGAGAAATAACAATGGCTCTTTCAATAGGTTCTATTGAATTGGTATCTAAAATGCTTCTGTATTTTTTTCACGAACGTGCTTGGAATAGAATAAAATGGGGAAAATAGTGCAGATAGATATAAATAAAGTTAATAGTGAATTAAGGACTAAATCACCTCTAGATATAGTAAAATGGGCAATTTCTATTGCTAATAGTCCTTTGGTTACAACGAATTTTAGACCATATGAAGTAGCAATTTTACATGCTGTTACTTCGATAAAAAACGATATTAAAGTTATCTGGTGTGATACTGGATACAATACACCAAATACATACCGACACGCAGAAGAACTCATAGAATCTCTTCAATTAAATGTGAAACTGTATGTTCCTAAACAAACAAAATCTCATCGAGATGCAGTTCTGGGAATTCCTGATATAGATAATCCAAAACATAAGTTATTTACAGAGCAAGTTAAGTTGGAGCCATTTAATCGCGCTATGTCAGAGCATAACCCAGATGTATGGTTTACAAACTTACGCAAAGGGCAAACTGCCTTTAGAGATAGTATAGATATTGTATCCCAAGGAAGTAATGGTATAATCAAAGTAAGCCCTTTTTATCACTGGTCGGATGAAGAACTTGACAATTATTTAACTAAAAATAATTTACCAAACGAATTTAAATATTTTGATCCTACTAAAGTTCTCAATAACAGAGAATGTGGATTACATGCTTAATTGAATTATGGAAAAAGATACAACACATATTAATCCGTTGGAAAGTGAAGCTATTTATATAATGCGAGAAGTAGCCGCTCAGTTTGAAAAACCTGTGCTTTTATTTTCTGGAGGAAAGGACTCAATTACATTAGTAAGATTAGCACAAAAGGCATTCTATCCTGCTAAAATTCCATTCCCTCTAATGCATATTGATACGGGTCATAACTTTCCTGAAACAATAGAATTTAGAGATAAACTGGTAAATGAATTAGGGTTAGAACTTATTATAAGACATGTTCAGGATTCAATAGACCAAGGTAAAGTAAAAGAGGAATCTGGCAGATATGCAAGTCGAAACATATTGCAAACTACCACACTTTTAGACGCTATTGAAGAGTTTAAATTCGATGCTTGCATAGGTGGTGCTCGACGTGATGAAGAAAAAGCAAGAGCAAAGGAACGGATTTTTTCTGTTCGTGATGATTTTGGTCAATGGGATGAAAAAAACCAACGACCAGAATTGTTTGATATGCT
>CAYTSL010000309.1:0-2775 GCA_964440415.1 uncultured Flavobacteriaceae bacterium | reverse complement strand
GCCAATAATACTTTAAAATTGCCAATTTGGGATAAAGAGTTTTACCATATTTATTTGACCATTTCTAAAAAAAAGGAAATTGACACAAATTATTTATTGAGCATTCTTTATGGTAAGGATAAGCAAATTATTATTCCGAAAACAGATTTTGAGTTTAGTTCATTAAAACATTTCTTGCTTACCGATAGCACAATTATTAAGCCCAATAACTGGAATATACCAGAACCAGTTAGTGGAATCGCTATCGCTCCAAATAATATTGACGTCGTATTTGTTCCGCTATTGGCATTTGATACGTGTGGGCATAGAGTAGGGTATGGGAAAGGTTTTTATGATAGGTTTTTAGAACAATGTAAACCAGAAATTGTAAAAATAGGATTATCATTTTTTGAAGCAGAAGAGCAAATACTTGATATTAATGAAAAGGATATAGCTTTAGATTTCTGTGTGACTCCAGATAGAACCTATAAATTTTAGCTATTTTTCTTTGGAAATACCTTTCGGTTAAAAACTATTAACATTATAAAACCAGTACTTATAGCCATATCGGCAACATTAAATACGGGTTCGAAAAATGTAAAGTAATCACCACCTACAAATGGAATCCATTCTGGTAAAAACCCTTTCCACATAGGGAAGTAGAGCATATCAACAACATTTCCGTGTAAAAAAGTATCATAACCACCTTCAGCTGGAAATAACTTTGCTATTTGTCCAACACTGTCATTGAAAATAACACCATAAAAAACAGAATCAATTATGTTACCCATAGCACCTGCAAAAATAAGAGCTATTGAGATAATGAGTAATTTTGGGCCTTTCGTTCTAATCGTATTTACTAGCCAATATCCAATACCAAATATTGCTACAACCCTGAATAAAGTTAATATTACTTTTGCCGTTCTTTCAGAGATCAGATTTGTGAAGTCGCTTAATTTAGTTCCCCAAGCCATTCCGTTATTTTCTACAAACAGAATTTTAAACCAATTAAATACTTGAATATCATCACCCAAGGCAAAATGTGTTTTAACATAATATTTACTTATTTGGTCAACAAGTAAAATGATAATAATTAAAAGGGAAGCTTTTTTTAAGGACATTTATAAAAATAAAATGCGCTTCTATAAGGAAACGCATTTTTAAGGTTTATGAGATTCCTGCCTTCGCAGGAATTTGTTATTTTTGCATATTTTTAGCTTCAATGCTTAAGGTTGCATGTGGCACTAATTTAAGACGCTCTTTATTGATTAATTTACCAGTAACTCTACAAACTCCGTAAGTTTTGTTTTCAATTCTAATTAAGGCATTTTTAAGATCACGAATAAACTTTTCTTGTCTAATCGCTAATTGTGAGTTCGCTTCTTTACTCATGGTTTCACTACCTTCTTCAAAAGCTTTAAACGTAGGAGATGTATCATCCGTTCCATTGTTATGGTCGTTCATATAAGCACTTTTGATAAGCTCTAGATCATGTTGAGCCTTCTCTATTTTTTCAGATATAAGTGTTTTAAATTCTGCTAATTCTTTGTCTGAATATCTGTTATTTGTATCCACTTTCATAATTTAATGTTTTTGTATAAACAATTTAGTATTTACATCGCCAAAAGCAATTTCTATACCATTGTTTACAAGGTCAATAATTTTAAGTTCTTCAGTTAATGTTTCAGCTTTAATATACTCAATATTATTGTTGATAGCATTAACTATATTTTCATCTTTTTGGAGCATTACATCAATTCGATCTGTTACTTCAAAACCTGAATCTTTACGTAAATTTTGAATTCGATTAACGAGCTCACGAGCAATCCCTTCTTTTCGTAAATCATCTGTAATTGTTACATCTAGTGCAACTGTGAGAGTACCTTCATTTGCAACAAGCCATCCCTCAATGTCTTGAGATGTAATTTCCACATCTTCCAGATGTAATGTAATATATTTTCCGTTAATTTCAACGTCTAAATTGCCATTTTGCTCGATTTTTTTAATGTCTTCTGACGTGAAGTCACTTATTGCCTTAGCAATCAGCTTCATATCTTTACCAAATCGAGGTCCTAAAACCTTAAAATTAGGCTTTATTTGTTTTACTAAAATGTCTGAAGCATCTTCTAATAGCTCGATTTCTTTAATGTTTACTTCATGTTTTATTAAGTCTGCTACTGCTAAAATTTCTTCTTTTTGCTGTTTGCTATCAACAGGAATCATGATTTTTTGCAGTGGCTGACGTACTTTAATTTTTTCTTTAGCTCTTAACGATAATACCAATGAGGATATTGTTTGAGCATTCTCCATTTTTCGTTCTAACACCTTATCGACAAAACTTTCATCATATTTAGGGAAATCTGCTAAATGCAAGCTTTCAAACGATTCTTTATTAGTTGCTTTATTTAAATCTGTATATAATCTATCCATGTAAAAAGGTGCAATTGGAGCTCCTAATTTTGCAATAGTGAACATACAAGTATACAAGGTTTGATATGCTGATATTTTATCTTTTTGATAATCGCCTTTCCAGAATCTTCTTCTACTTAAGCGCACAAACCAGTTACTAACGTAGTCTTGTGTAAAATCTGATATAACTCTTGCTGCTTTTGTAGGTTCGTAATCTGCATAAAATACATCTACTTTTTTGATAAGCGTATGCAATTCTGATAAGATCCATCGATCGATTTCTGGTCTTTCATTTAATGGAATATCTGCTTCAGAATAATCAAACTTATCTAAATTGGCATATAAAGTGAAGAACGAATAGATGTTGTAAAGCGTGCCGAAAAATTT
>CAYTSL010000308.1:0-2791 GCA_964440415.1 uncultured Flavobacteriaceae bacterium | reverse complement strand
TGGAACCATTAGCCTCGGCAAATGCAGTGCTTAGTCAAGAGGAAAAGGAGGCTGGAGTAGCTCTTATAGATATAGGCGGCGGAACTACGGATTTAGCTGTATTTAAAGATGGTATAATCAGACATACCGCTGTAGTTCCATTTGGTGGAAATGTTATAACGGAAGATATTAAGGAAGGTTGCTCAATCATTGAAAAACAGGCAGAATTATTAAAAATTAAGTTTGGCTCTGCTTGGCCAGGTGAGAATAAGGATAATGAAATAGTATCTATTCCTGGCTTAAGAGGAAGAGACCCTAAGGAAATAACCTTAAAAAATTTATCAAAAATTATTCATGCTAGAGTTGTAGAAATAATTGAGCAAGTGTATGTAGAGATCAAGAATTATGGTCATGAAGATCAAAAAAAGAAACTAATTGCTGGTATTGTATTGACAGGAGGAGGAGCTCAGCTTAAACATATAAAACAATTAGCAGAATACATAACCGGAATGGATACAAGAATAGGATATCCAAATGAGCATCTGGCAGGAGAAAGTGATGATGAAGTCACAAGTCCTTTGTTTGCTACAGCTGTTGGACTGGTAATGGACGGTGTCAGACGTCATGAACGTAAAAAAGAAGAAACTGCTTTAGACGAAGCAGATGAAGATAATGAAAACACATTTAATAGTTCTGAAGAAACTAAAAATGAGCGACGATCTTTTTTAGATAAACTAACTGAGCGCGTCAAAGATTTTTTAGACAATGCAGAATAGGATTGAACGTTTAAAAATTATCCAGTGGATAATTTTAGTGAAAGGCCAGCGTTGAGACGTTGGAATTTTAAAAAGAATTTTTAAAATATAATTAATTAACCCAAAATAGTATTTATGAGCAGCAACAAAGAATTTGCGAACATCGCATTCGATTTACCAAAAAACCAATCTAATGTCATTAAGGTGATAGGAGTTGGTGGTGGAGGAAGTAATGCGATAGATCATATGTTTCAACAAGGAATCAAAGGCGTTGATTTCGTGATTTGTAATACAGACGCACAAGCCCTTCAAAATAGTGGTGTACCTAATAAAATTCAGTTAGGACTGAACTTAACTGAAGGATTAGGGGCAGGAGCAAACCCAAATATTGGGGAGCAAGCTGCTGTAGAAAGCTATGATGAGCTTAAAAGCATGTTAGAAACTAACACAAAAATGTTATTCATTACGGCAGGAATGGGAGGCGGAACCGGAACAGGCGCAGCACCTATTATTGCAAAAATGGCTAAAGAAGCCGATATTTTAACTGTTGGTATTGTGACCATGCCTTTCCAGTTTGAAGGTAAAATGCGTAATGAACAAGCACAATTAGGTATTGAAAAGCTGCGTAATGTTGTAGATTCACTAATAGTTATTAATAATAACAAATTAAGAGAGGTCTATGGTAATCTTGGGTTTAAAGCTGGTTTCTCTAAAGCTGATGAAGTGTTATCCACCGCTGCTCGTGGGATAGCAGAAGTCATTACACACCATTACACACAGAACATAGATCTTCGTGATGCCAAAACAGTATTAAGTAATAGTGGCACTGCAATAATGGGTTCTGCGGCTGCAACTGGGCAAAATAGAGCTCATGAAGCTATACTTAAAGCTTTGGATTCGCCATTATTAAACGATAATAAAATTACAAGTGCCAAAAATGTATTGCTGCTTATTGTTTCTGGAACTGAAGAAATTACAATTGATGAAATAGGCGAGATCAATGATCACATACAAAATGAAGCGGGTCATGGTGCCAATATTATAATGGGAGTTGGTGAAGATGAAAGTCTGGATGAAGCCATTTCTGTAACTATTATTGCAACTGGATTCAACATAGAACAACAAAATGAAATCTCTAATACCGAAATAAAAAAAGTTGTTCATGCTCTGGAAGATGACCAATATTTAGAACAAGATCTAAGTACTCTAGATAGTGATCCTGCTATTATTATGCCAGATATTGAACTAAATATCAAACCAGAAGAAGAAATAGTCAAACATACTTTAGATTTAAGCGAAATAAATGATGATGAATCTAATGAAATTTGTGAGCCTAAGGAAGCAACAGAGATTGAAATGGACCTTATCCCAACAAGTGAATTGATAAGAAATATCCAAGTTGAATATCAAGATGTTAATATTGAGCAATCGATTGGCGACAATTTAGAACCAGAATTTATTGTAACCAATATGACTCCGGAATTACCAGAAGAAGTTGTAGAGGAACCAAATGAAGAAGAACAAATAACTTTGACATTTGATCTACCTATTAACCAAACCAAAAAAGAGAAAACTGAAGATCAGGATCTTGTAACCTTTGATTTAGATGAAAAGGTCAAGGATATTAATGTAAAAGATTATATTGAACTTATTCCGGTTACTGAATCCAGTGATGAAGGAGAAACTCACTATGCCGTAGATAATTACATTGAAGTTGAATCGTCAATGAATTTGAAAGGTGCTGCTCCAAATTCAGAAACTGAATTAGATGAAGAAATAGTTTTTGAAAAGAAGGTAATTGAAAAAGAGTTTGAATCCGAAGAACCAGCGGAGGAAATTGATCCTATTAACAGTCCAATCTCAGAGATCTTGAAAGAACGTGCTGCAGAACGCAGACTCAAAATGAAAGATTTTAATTATAAGTTCAATAATGCCAAAATAGATGATATCGAAAAAGAACCGGCCTATAAACGACAAGGCATCGATTTGACTGATACCCAACATTCATCAGATAATAATTCATCCAGAACTTCTGTGGATCTGGATGAAAATGATGA
>CAYTSL010000307.1:0-2796 GCA_964440415.1 uncultured Flavobacteriaceae bacterium | reverse complement strand
GATGGTAGTGCAGTTAGGTTAACGGTATCTAGATTTTACACACCAACAGGTCGCTCTATACAACGATCTTATGATAATGGGAATAAGGATTATTACGATGAGTATTTTGAACGATTAGATAGTGGCGAATTATTGGATGCAGATAAGATAGAAGTCAATGACTCATTAAAATTTACAACTCCAAAAGGCAAGATCGTTTATGGAGGTGGAGGAATCATACCTGATGTTTTTGTGCCAATTGATACAAGTACCAAAAATGAGACACTTACTTATTTACTAAATCGTGGGTTTTTCAGCTATTTTGTTTTTGAAGAATTGGATAAAGACAGAAGTGCCTATGATGGTATTTCTAAACAAGATTTTATAGACAATTTTATTGTTAGTGATGATATAGTAGTTAGATTTCAAGATTATTTAAACATAAGGAGTGAGCATAACATAACTTTTGTTGCCTATCACAAAACCGTTAAGCAATACATAAAGGCCACTTTATCCGAACAACTTTTTGGAAGAGAGGCTTATGAGGAAATAATCAATGAAAATGATATTATGATTGAAGAAGTTAAAAAACTTAGTCAGGAATAATTACAATAATTTATCATGTACCATTGAATGATTTCCGTTATTCCAGGCTGTTAAAATATCCGCTCCAGAAATTCCAAGTATTAGACCTAAAATAAGAATACAGGACATACCTGATGTGCTACCTCCAAAATTTAGGACATCATAAAGCATGCCTATGGCTTTTTCTTTTGTTCAATTTTTTTAGATACTCTTAAAATCTGAAGCAACAAAATAGCACAAAGAGCTGCTAGAATTGTAATAATAGCAGTTATACTGTCACCTTCAAAAGGAGTGTCTAGATCTATTTTTGTAAAGTTGTAAATAATTAACGCAACAGCAATAATTGATAATATTATTGTTAATATCTTCATAAGCATTAATTAAGATAAAAGTTCTGTTATGTTTGAAGTAAACAGTTTTACCGCAATAGCTAACAAAATAACGCCAAATATTTTTCTGATGATATTTATACCATTTGAGCCTATCATTCGTTCAATTTTCTTAGAAGTTTTAAGAACTATATAAATAACAATTACATTTAATACAACAGCAATTATTATATTTTCTATTCTAAACTCTGCTCTAATAGAAAGTATGGTTGTTAAACTTCCAGGTCCTGCAATTAGAGGAAAAGCCAAAGGAAAAACTGAAGCTGTAATTGAGTTGTTCTCTTCTTCTTTATAAAGTGTTATTCCAAGTATCATTTCAAGTGCAAGAAAAAACAAAATAAATGCACCAGCTACCGCAAACGAGTTAACATCTATTCCAATTAGGTTTAATATACTTTGACCTAAAAACAGAAAAACAATCATTATAACACCAGAAATAATAGATGCTTTTTCACTTTGTATATGTCCAACTTTTTTACGTAAATCGATAATTAATGGGATGTTTCCAATAACATCAATTACAGCAAATAAAACCATAAAAGCTGTAAAAATTTCTTTAAAATTTAGTTGTAAATCCATCGGGTTTATTTTTTTGGCAAAAGTAAATTATTAAATAGGATTTTCAATACTAATTTGTGGTTAAAATTTTCTGATAATACGCATTAATAAAAACTATATTTGTGGCATGTTTCAACTTGGAAAAACCATAGTTTCTGAAGATATTATTGAAAAATATTTTATTTGCAATTTATCTGCTTGTAAGGGAGCTTGCTGTGTAGATGGAGATGCTGGCGCTCCACTAGATAAGGATGAGGCAAAGTTATTAAAAACCATTTACCTTAAGGTTAAACCGTTTTTAAGAAAGGAAGGCGCACTAGCTATTGAAGAGCAAGGAACATCAATTGTAACGGAAAATGGGGAATTTGAAACTCCATTAATAAATGGAGGTGATTGTGCTTATGTTTTTTTTGATGAACACAAAACTGCGCTCTGTGGAATCGAAGAAGCCTATAATCAGGGAGAAATAAGTTGGAAAAAGCCTGTGTCCTGTCACTTATACCCTATAAGAGTAAAGGATTATAGTGAGTTTTCAGCAGTTAATTATCATCATTGGCACATTTGTGAAGATGCTTGTTCTCTTGGAAAGGAATTACAAGTTCCAGTATACAAATTTGTAAAGGAGGCATTGATAAGAAAATTTGGTGAGGATTGGTATATGGAATTAGAAAAAGTAGCGGAGAATTTAAAAAATTAATTTAAGCAGTTCTTAATTTGTATGCTTTTTC
This sequence comes from uncultured Flavobacteriaceae bacterium, assembly GCA_964440415.1. Taxonomy (GTDB): domain Bacteria; phylum Bacteroidota; class Bacteroidia; order Flavobacteriales; family Flavobacteriaceae; genus Site-B1. The sequence continues at coordinate 557 of CAYTSL010000307.1, read as the reverse complement.
TATTGGAATAGTTATTATTACTTTAGTTCCTAAAGCAATTCCATTATCATCGCACAGATCTTTTATTTCAACACTGAAATCTTTGTTATATTCCTTATAAAAATTTTCTAATCTTTCATTGGTTATCGCTAGTCCAAGAGATTTTCTTTTCAATGATTTATTTCTTTTTATTCTTTGAGCCTCTTTTCTTCCAATCCCATTATCCGCAATAGAAATAACAATAAAACTTCCATTTTCCTTAGTGATGTCTAGATTGATTGATTTGTCTTCTTTTTTTGATGATAGACCATGCCATAAAGCATTTTCTAAAAATGGTTGGAGAATTAATGGTGGTACTTTAATGGCCTCCATGTCTACGTCTGAAGATATATGGGTTTTGTAATTTATTTCATTGGAAAATCGAATATTTTCAATGTTCATATATAAATCCATAGTTTCTAATTCCTCTGCGAGAGTGATCTCTTTTTCTTTTGAGGCCATTAAAATTTTCCTGATTAATTTAGAGAATTTATTCAGGTAATACACAGCATTTTCTTTTTCATTGTTGATTATATATA